>DUMO01000063.1 GCA_012839865.1 Clostridiaceae bacterium | reverse complement strand
ACTTTTTACACTTTGCACACTTTTTGCACTTTTTAAAGTTTTCAACTTTTTCAACCGGTTTGAAATGATTGTACTACTTAATAGTCAGATATTCCATGTACTGTCCTACTTTACGCTTACACTGAAATTGCATTGTTGACGGGTTTTAATTCAGTACACTATTTCAGCAAATATTTCAAAGAAAAAGTTAAACTTACTCCCAGTGAATTTAAAGAACTCGCATTAAGCAACCTCATGGCGGATTTTTATGATGTGAATGATCAAGATCCGCATTATAAAAGGATTAAACCGGAGTTTTCATAGAAACAAATGCATTTTGTTTCAAATCCATTCCAGAATACTTCACTATCAATTTTTTATATCAGTTTAAAACATTTGATATAATACATTTCATTATTCAAGCACGCATGTCTGTACCATAATCAGATTCTCCCAATAAGCAAAACAATCTCGATGGTCAGTTTATTTTGTGGTATAGTAGTATATATTGATAAATACCCAATATAAATATTAGTAAAAGTTTGCAAATCCGTGGATTCCAGAGATTAGGGAATATCATACTTATATATAAATATGGCCAATTTGTATGAAAGGGGACTGCACCATGAGAATTGCTGTGATTGACGGACAGGGCGGAGGCCTTGGAAAAGCTATTGTTGAGAGGATAAGAAAAGAATTTGATAATGATGTGAAAATTATTGCCCTGGGCACAAATGTGACTGCAACATCTCAGATGCTGAAAGCTGGTGCAAATGAGGGAGCTACCGGAGAAAATGCAATATGCTTCAATGCAAAAAGAGTTGATGTGATTATTGGACCAATCGGAATAATAGCAGCCAATTCGATGCTGGGAGAGCTTACACCAGCCATGGCAACCGCTATTGCAAGCAGTGATGCAAAAAAAATCCTGATACCTTCAAACAGGTGCAATATTGAAATAGTCGGAGTATCGGAGGAACCTTTGCCAAATCAGATAAATAAAGCAGTTGAGATAATAAAAAGCATTATTAACGGTAAGGCTTGTCAGGAGAAGCATGATTGATCCTCCTGACAAAATTTGCCCTTAAGGGCTTGCCAGATGAAACACAATTGATTATCCTATAAAAATACCATTCATAATTTCCTGGCTTTTCTTTTGAGAAAAGCAAAAAATAATCATTTGTGTTCCTGAAGCTGTAACATTTATCAGCTTTACAATGAATCTGAGCTTTTGAAAAATCAATCCTTACTATCATATCAAATACATACTTCATTTTGCTCAAAGTGTCTGTCACCAATATGTGTTAATTGTAAATACCTAACAAAGAATAAGAAAATAAAAACTTCAATTTATATGGTTGCTTCTTGCAAAAAAAATTTTGCATAATCTATATTTGTGCTATAATCTATGAGGTGAATTACACAGTTGAGGGTTATTGAAAATGAATGAGAAGACTCTTAGAGTACTTGAATTTGATAAGATAGTTTCAAAAGTGGAAGACCTTGCGGCCTCCAGCCTGGGCAAAGAACTTGCCAGGGAGTTGAAGCCGATATGTGAACCGGATAAGGTTTCAATGCTTTTAAAGGAAACAAGCGATGCCCAGAGCCTTATATTGCGCAAAGGCAACCCTCCCATGGGGGGAGTGCATGATATAAGGGCCAGTCTTAGAAGGGTTTCCCTTGAGGCTGTCTTAAATCCCGGTGAGCTTTTAAAAATTGCTGAAGTACTTGGCGCATGCAGAAACCTCAAGAACTATGCCCGGGATGAAAGAGGAGCGGAAAAAACAATAGAAAATATTGCAGAAGAGCTGATTATGAGCCTCGTTTCAAACAGAAACATGGAGGATAAAATAAAATCAGCAATACTGAGTGAAGATGAAATATCTGATAATGCAAGCGTTGCGTTAAAGAATATCAGAAGAAACATCCGCGCTCTTCATGAATCAATAAAGGAAAAGCTTAACAGCATATTAAGGTCTTCAAAATACCAGAAATTCATGCAGGAATCCGTAGTCACACTAAGAGGTGACAGGTATGTGGTTCCGGTTAAGCAGGAATATAGGAATGAGATTCCCGGACTTGTGCATGACATGTCCTCAAGCGGCGCAACAATTTTTATAGAGCCCATGGCAGTGGTTGAAGCAAACAATGAGATTAAACAGCTTAGGATCAAGGAAGCGGAAGAAATTGAACGAATACTGATGGAGCTGACAGGGGATGTTGCAGGGATTTTGACGGAACTTAACTCAAATGTCTCTTTGCTTGCACGCCTTGATTTCATGTTTGCCAAGGCCAAATTAAGTCTTGCGTACAATTGTGTCTGCCCGAGACTGAACAATAGCAAAAGAATTAAAATAGTAAAGGGAAGACATCCCCTGCTGGACCAGCATACGGTTGTACCAATTGACTTGTGGATAGGGGATAGCTTTAAAACGCTGGTCATAACAGGACCCAATACCGGAGGAAAAACCGTTACCCTTAAAACTGTAGGACTTTTTGCCCTGATGACCCAGGCAGGACTTCATATTCCGGCCGGTGAAGGAACTGAAATGAGCATATTTGATAGGGTGTATGCAGATATCGGGGATGAGCAGAGCATTGAGCAAAGCCTGAGCACATTCTCCTCCCATATGACAAATATAGTAAATATCATGGAAAATGCAGACAGCAATTCCCTTGTCCTGTTTGACGAACTTGGGGCGGGCACCGACCCCACCGAAGGTGCAGCATTGGCCATGGCTATTCTTGACAGGTTACGGGAACTGGGAGCAATAACTATTGCAACCACCCATTACAGTGAACTTAAAATATATGCATTGTCAACCGAAAGTGTTGAAAATGCCTGTTGCGAATTTGATGTGGAGACACTGAAACCAACGTACAAGCTGCTGGTGGGGGTGCCAGGGAAAAGCAATGCCTTTGCAATTTCAAAAAGGCTTGGCTTGTCTGAGAAAATAATTGCCCATGCAAAAGAACTTCTTAAGAAAGAGGATATCAGGTTTGAAGATATACTCATGTCTATAGAAAAAAACAGGCAGGATGCGGAAAGGGACCGCATGCAGGCGGAGGCTTACAGAAGGCAGGTTGAAGAACTTAAAGAGGAAATGGAAGCACAACGTATAAAACTTGAATCTCAAAAGGAAAACATTCTGCGTGAAGCCAGGATGGAAGCCAGAAGCATTCTGCGCGGCGCAAAGGAAGAAGTTGAATACATTTTAACTGAAATGCGAAGGTTTCAGGAGATGCAAAGAACTGCTGTCAGCAACAGGGAGGTGGAGGAGCTTCGAGTCAGGCTTAAAAGCAATATTGATGAAATTGAGAGCTCCCTTGTGCAATCCATAATGCCCAGGGATTCCCTGGTGGCGCCTCCTGAAAACCTAAAGCCCGGAGATACGGTGCTCATTGTAAACTTAAATCAAAGAGGAACTGTTGTAACTCCTCCTGATAAGAACGGTGAGGCACTGATACAGGCTGGAATAATTAAAATTAATGTTCATGTTTCAAACCTCAGGCCGGTGGATGAGCAAAAACAGGTTATTGACAGAATAGGCAGCGGTAAAATTGGAGTTTCCAAATCGAGAACCATTTCAAAGGAAATTGATTTGCGAGGTATGACCCTGGACGATGCAATCATTGCAGTGTCAAAGTACCTGGATGATGTGAGTCTTGCAGGTCTTAAGGAAGTAACCCTTATACACGGCAAGGGTACGGGGGCGTTAAGAAACGGCTTGCAGCAATACCTGAGAACCAACCCTCATGTTGCTTCTTTTCGAACCGGTAAATTTGGCGAAGGTGAGTCGGGAGTTACAATAGTTGAAATGAAATAGGCTGGCAGGACAACGGGACTCTGAAAGAGCTGGATTCATGGATTGCATTGGCGGAAAACAAACAGGAATGGCAATTGAAATATTAAAATTGAATTACCGGATTGCAACAGTAAAAAAAGGGTATAAAAAACAAGTGAAATATACTTTATATAAAAATTATAAAGGAAAACTAATAATTAAGAATACTAAGAAAGGTATGCAAAAGAAGGAGAGCGACAGCTTGAAAGACACAAGAAACGATGTAAGGAACATAGCTATAATTGCCCATGTTGATCATGGGAAAACAACTTTGGTGGACGGCATGTTGAGGCAAAGCGGAATATTCAGGGAAAATGAAGCGGTGCAGGAAAGGGTTATGGACTCAAATGAACTTGAAAGGGAGCGGGGTATAACCATACTTTCCAAAAACACTGCGGTTGAGTATATGGGGATTAATATAAATATTGTTGATACACCGGGACACGCTGATTTTGGCGGTGAAGTGGAACGGGTCCTCAGAATGGTAAACGGGGTGCTGCTGCTTGTGGACGCATATGATGGGCCGATGCCCCAAACCCGTTTTGTTCTGAGAAAAGCCCTGCAACTTAAGCTCAAGCCAATTGTTGTAATAAACAAAGTGGACAGACCCGGAGCAAGACCCTTTGAAGTGGCCGATGAAGTTTTGGAGCTTTTCATAGAACTTGGTGCCGATGACGACCAGATTGATTTTCCTATTGTATATACTTCCGCCAGAGAAGGATTTGCAGTATATGACATAAAGGACGAACCTAAAGACCTGCGGCCTTTGTTTGATACCATAATCAAAGCCATACCGGCTCCGACAGGTTATTTTGACAAGCCTTTTCAGTTCCTTGTTTCCAATATAGACTGTGATGAATATGTGGGAAGAATTGCAGTAGGAAGAATTGAGAGAGGCGAGGTTAAACTTGGCCAGAAAATTGCTGTCTTGAAAAAAGATGGTTCCATGGAGTATTCAAAAATTAACAAGATTTACAAGTTCAAGGGTTTGAAAAGAGTAGAAGTGAAAGAGGCCAAACTGGGTGACATTATCTGTATTGCAGGTATTGAAAACATCGCCATAGGAGACACAATCTGCGATGCGGAAGCTCCCGAAAAGCTGCCCTTTGTTGATATTGATGAACCAACGGTTTCCATGACCTTCAGCGTTAACGACAGTCCCTTTGCAGGGATGGAGGGGAAGTACGTAACTTCCAGGCACCTTCGGGACAGGCTTTTTAAAGAAGTGGAGACCAATGTAAGCATGAGGGTTGAAGAAACCGACTCTCCGGATTCATTCATAGTTATGGGAAGAGGTGAACTTCACCTTGGGATTCTGATTGAAACAATGAGAAGGCAGGGTTATGAATTCCAGGTTTCCAAACCAAAGGTCATAACAAAAGAGATTGACGGTGTATTGTATGAACCTGTGGAATACCTGATTATTGATGTGCCGGAAGAATACCTGGGTATTGTAATGGAAAAGCTTGGAGTTCGAAAAGCTGAGATGGTAAACATGCACTCGGCAAAAGATGGATATGTAAGGCTGGAATTCAGAATCCCCGCAAGGGGGCTTATAGGCTACCGTTCCGAGTTTTTGACCGATACCAGGGGAAATGGTATAATGAATCATGTATTCGATGGGTATGAACCCTTTAAAGGCGAGATACAAAGCAGAAAAAGAGGTTCCCTTGTTGCCTTTGAAGCTGGAGAAGCTGTCACCTACGGGCTTTACAATGCCCAGGAACGGGGCAGGCTTTTTATCGGTCCCGGGACAAAGGTTTACGAAGGAATGGTAGTTGGCGAATCATCCCGGGATGAAGACATATCGGTTAATGTATGCAAGAAAAAGCATCTTACCAACATGCGTGCTGCAGGTTCCGATGATGCGTTAAGGCTCGTTCCTCCCGTTGTTATGAGCCTGGAGCAGTCTTTGGAGTTTATTGCGGATGACGAACTGGTGGAGGTTACTCCCCTTAATATTCGAGTAAGAAAAAGAATACTGGACGCCGAGCAGAGAGCTAAACTAAGAAGTAGAAGGTGATTATAGTGGCTGGTGCAGGCAGCTCAATAAACGGTTCATCTAATAGAAAAAATAATAACAGGGATTCCGGAAGCGGCGGAGGTAAAAAGGCTATAAAAATAATAGCCTTGATTACTTTATATATTATTCTGATGATGGCAGGCTTTGTTGTTGCCTACAAATATGCCATAAATTCGGGCACCAGGGAAAGTGTGGCAATATACATTCCTCCTGAGGAACAGATTGTGATAAACATACCTTTGGGCTCAAGCACCTCAAAGATTGCTTCAATATTAAAAGAAGAAGAGTTAATAGGCTCAGAGTTTCTTTTCAGGTTGATATCTTCTTTTGAAGGTTACGACAATAAATACAAATCCGGAAACCATATTGTTGCAAAAGGGTTGAAATATACGCAGATAATGGATATTTTGATACAAAACCCGCAGGCGGTGAGGGTAACCATACCGGAAGGATATAATTGGTACCAGATTGTCAGTATGCTTGACAAGTTGAACTTGATATCCAAAGATGTTTTTGAAGAAGCTGCCAATAATCTGAACCTTGACTTAAAATCCCTGAAGGATATTCCCAATGGGCGAAAACCCAGGTTTGAGGGGTATTTGTATCCTGATACCTATGAATTTGGTTCCGATGCAAAAGAAAAAGACATCATTGAGAGGTTGCTGCTAAGGTTTGATGATATCTTTCTGCCTGAATACTATGATAAGGCCAGGGAACTGGGCATGACGGTGGATGAGATTATCACCCTGGCTTCTATTATTGAAAGGGAAGCCAAGCTGCCGGAGGAAAGAGCCATAATCGCAGGTGTATTCTACAACAGGTTGAAAAGCGGGGATGTTTTTCACAAAAAGTTGGAGTCCTGCGCCACAATCCAATATATATTATTTAAAAAAGAAGGAAAAATAAAAGAAGTAATTTCTATTGAGGATACAAAGATTGATGACCCCTATAATACATACATTCATGAAGGGCTTCCTCCGGGACCAATTTGTTGTCCTGGAAAAGCTTCAATAGAAGCTGCTTTGAATCCCCAAAGCCATGACTACTATTATTTTGTTGCCAAGGGTGACGGCAGCCATCATTTTTCAAAAACCCTTGAGGAACATGAAGCTGCTATGAGACAATACGGTGTCGCAAGGTAAAAAACATCAATTTTCAAAAATCCTTTAGAAATATAAAGTGGCAATGAAACAATACGATGTTGCAAGGTAAGAATTATGATTTGCTATGATTTTATAAATAAATACATAAGAGACACAATCAAACCAAACAGCGGCATACTTGCCGAGCTTGAGGAGTATGCAAAAAAGAATCATGTGCCGATAATTCAGCCTGAAGTAGCCAGGCTTATACTGATTCTTGGACGATTGCTAAAGCCATCACGCATTCTGGAGGCTGGAACCGCCATAGGCTATTCAGCCATCCTGATGGCACAGATACTCAATCCCGGCGGTAAGATTGATACAATTGAACGGTATGACCTGATGATTAGTTTAGCCAGGGAAAATATAAAAAAAGCGGGGCTGCATGATGTAATAAATGTAATTGCGGGAGATGCCCTTGATGTCATGCAATGCCTTGATAAAAAATATGACATGATTTTTCTGGATGCCGCAAAGGGACAGTATCCGGAATTTTTGCCTGAAGTTATCAGAATGCTGAATCCTGGTGGATTGCTTATATCAGATAATGTTCTTTATAAGGGAATGATTGCCGATGACAAGCTTGTGGTAAGAAGAAAAATAACCATTGTCAAAAGATTGCGGGATTATCTCAGCAGCCTTTGCAACAATGAGGAATTGGAAACTACAATCGTGCCCATAGGAGACGGAGTGGCAATAAGCTATAAGAAATAACAGCCGGATATTAATTGAGTCCATGGGTCGGAGAATTTTTAAAAGGACCTGAGTAAACAATCTTCACCTGTAAAGTGGAGATTTTTTATACAGGTGTGAAATGAAAAAGATTGGCAGGAAAAGTATTTTTTAATATATCGGAGGAATATATGGGATTTGAATTGCTTGCACCTGCAGGAAACCTGGAAAAATTGAAGATGGCCCTTTGTTATGGGGCGGATGCGGTTTATCTTGGAGGCCGCAATTACGGGCTCCGGGCTTTTGCTGGCAATTTCGGATTTGATGAATTGAAAGAAGGTATAGAAATTGCCCATTCCAGTGGGAAAAAGATATATCTTACAATGAACATAATACCTCACAACAACGACCTTGAAGGCATGCCGGAATACGTTGAAGCAGTCTCGAAACTTGGAGTGGATGCCATAATAGTTTCAGACCCTGCAGTTTTCTCCATTGTGCGGGAAACCAACCCCGAAATGGATATCCATATAAGTACACAGGCAAGCAATACCAATTGGAGAAGTGTAAAGTTTTGGCAAGATAATGGTGCAAAAAGAATTATACTTGCAAGGGAGCTTTCTTTACAGGAGGTAAGGGAAATCCATGAAAAAGTTCCGGAAGTTGAACTGGAGATTTTCATACACGGGGCAATGTGTATCTCATATTCCGGAAGGTGCCTTCTTTCCAATTACATGGCCGGCAGGGATTCAAACAGGGGAGAATGCGCGCATCCCTGCAGGTGGAAATACAATCTTGTGGAAGAAAAAAGGCCAGGTAAATATTATCCGGTTTATGAAGACGAAAGAGGTACATTTATATTCAATTCAAACGACCTTTGCATGATAGAGCATATTCCCGAAATCATGAATTCAGGGGCTACAAGCTTCAAAATCGAAGGAAGGATGAAGAGCTCCTATTATGTGGCAACGGTTGTGGGGGCATACCGCCGCGCCATAGACAGATATCTTTCCAATCCGGCGGGGTACAAATTTGACCCTGAATATCTTGAGGAGGTTTCTAAAGCGAGCCATAGAAACTTCACTACAGGTTTCTATTTCGGAAAACCTGATGAAAAGGACCAGAATTACAGTTCCAGTTTATATATAAGGGACTATGATTTTGTGGGACTGGTTCTTGACTATGACAAGGAAACCGGCATGGCAAAGGTGGAACAGCGAAACAGGATGTTTTTGGGTGAAGAAGTTGAGGTGGTGGTACCCGGGGAGAAGTATTTCATACAAAAAATAGGTGTCATGGAAAATGAAGAAAGAGACCCCATTGATGTAGCTCCCCATCCTCAAATGATTGTGTATATCCATTTTGACAAACCCGTTTGCAAATATACCATGCTGCGCCGCAAGTCTATGGAGGAGTAGCCTGAACAATGAATTAACTGTAACAAGTGTGGGTATAATTTATATGTTGTTTAAAAGGCAATTTTAAAGCTTTGATTTAAATTATACTCATCAAAAATATTTGTTCAGGTGAAAATGAAAAATAAAAGATACTACACTGTATTAAAAATCACATTTTTTTTTATAGGCCTGCTTTTAATACGTACATTTAAAATTCAGATTTTCGACGGGCCTTCACTCTCTGAAGCTGCTTATTCACAACGGCTTGTCAACTTGCAACTGGAAAAGATGCGGGGAAACATACTGGATAGAAATGAGATTCCCTTTACAAACAGGGAGGAGAAGGTGCAGGTCATAATAAAACCCGCCTATTTGAGAGGGCAATATGAGGATATAGATAAATTATGCAATACACTTAACATAGATTCTTATATTTTTCAAAAAGAAATGGAATTCAAGAGTGAGCCTGTTTTATTCGAGACAGACAAAGACACTGCACAAAAAGTGAAAAGTCTTGGAATACAGGGAGTTACGCTACTTCATTCTCTTAAAAGATATACTGAACCTGTTGCAAGTCATGTCATCGGGTATTTAAGAAAGTCGGATCAAATCGGAGAAACCGGGATAGAAAAGTTTTTTGAGGAAGTCCTGAAATATAACGACGAGAACAGTGTTGCGGTAATAACGGATGCAAAAAGCAACCCTGTGCAAGGTTTGGGATATAGGATTTTTTCAGCAGATAAGAACTCAAAAATGCTTCATGTCAAAACAACTCTTGACTATCATATTCAAAAGATTGTTTCGGATGTATTGGACAAATATGGAATAAAGGGTGCAGCCGTGGTTATTGAGGTGAATACGGGTGATATAGTTGCCATGGTAAGCAAACCCGATTTTGATCAAAACAATGTGGATAGATATCTAAACAGCAGCAATAACGAATTGTTTAACAGGGCAGTGGCTTCATACAGTCCAGGCTCCATTTTCAAAATAATTGACGCTGCAGTGTTTTATGAATCAGGCGGAGTGATGCAGGAATATTACAACTGTGAAGGATATATAAGACTGGGTAATATCAGTTTCAAGTGTCATTCCTTTGACCAGGGAGGACATGGATGGATTAACCTTCAGGATGCTTTTGCTTTTTCCTGCAATGCCTATTTCATAAATATGGGATTAAAGTTAAAACCGCTGAATATAATAAATATGGCGGGAAAATTTGGTTTTGGCGAAGAGACGGGAATTTACAAGCAGGGGGTTGAAGAATCCTGCGGTAATCTCCCGGAAATCGGAAAATTCTATTCTGACGGAGATGTTGCAAATATTTCCATAGGTCAGGGAGATATACTTGCCACACCTTTGCAGGTTGCCGCAATGACAGCAACAATTGCCAATGGAGGTATAAAGAACAGAATAAACATTGTCGACTCTGTGGTAGACAGTCAGGGGAATAAAGTAAGGAATTTGCGGATTGACGAAGGTACCAGGGTAATATCCAAAAGGACAGCAGATAAAGTGCGGCGTTTGATGGAACAGACAACCAGGAACGGTACCGGTATCCTGGCAAATGTTGATGAATACGGCGGGGCAGGAGGAAAGACCGGGAGCGCTGAAACAGGTCAGGTTGTAAATGGCGAAAAGGTTATTCATGCATGGTTTACGGGTTATTTTCCGATTGCCGGCCCCAGATATGCGGTAAGCATTTTTGTTGAAAACGGAAAAAGTGGGGGAGAAGCAGCAGCACCTATATTTGCCGATATTGCCAGGGAAATTTTAATAAAAGGTTATTAGATATCAAACAGCCAACCAGCTTGTCAAACCAGCCAGTGAAAGTAGAACAAACCGGCCTGTCACCCAACAGGTTAATCAATTAGGGAAACTTGCCGGTAAGAAGGCCAACCGGCAAAAGAGCCACAGTCTGATCCAATATACTTACTGCTTAATCAACTGACATAAAAATATTCAATAATAATATCAATATAAACATGCACCTTCAGTAGAAAAAAATCATATAGTAATAGGGTGACCTGTTTTTAGGAGGTGCTTTGCTTTGTTCCCCAATATTATCCATGTATTATTTGGTGCATTGAACGGTGTATGCTTAATGCTGGGTTATGTCTCAAATGTTAATTCTTTTCCCCAACCCCTTACACCTGAAGAAGAAACAGAATATCTCACCAGGTTCAGAAACGGAGACGAGGAGGCAAGAAACGTTCTTATTGAACGCAACTTGAGGCTCGTGGCTCATATTGTCAAAAAATACAGTTCGTACAGCAATGAAAGTGATGACCTGATTTCTATTGGTACAATCGGACTTATAAAAGCAATACAAACCTTTGATCATAAAAAAGGAACCAGGCTGGCAACTTATGCAGCCCGGTGCATTGAAAATGAGATTTAACTTACAAATGCACCCTGAATTATCCGGTGACAGGGTTTATTTTGTCAAGCAATTGTCTGATTTCCTGGTTTACTTCAGACATAGGTTTGTTTGCTGTAATTTCATTTGCAAGGTTTCGTATTTTCTCCATAATGTCTCCGGATTCAGATACGGCGACAGTACCGGCGTTCTGGTCAATCTGTTTGACAGCATCGATAATCCTCTTCTTTGTTGCATTGATGTCTCCAGAGCCTGCCGATGGTTTATAACCAACTATTATAGTATTACCGCTGACCAGACAGTTGGCATCCTCCACTTCATCCAATTCCTTAACCCGGCTGCTTATTTTTTCTGCTCTTTGACGGTCGTTCTGCGCAGTCAAACCAGGATTGACCATGGCATTGTTATTTTGATTTCCATTGCTATTTGAATGATTGTTCCGGTTATTAGCTGTATTGCCGTTTAATGGCCCGTTGAGGTTGTTATTATTGTTCCCCGTAAGATTGTTCCGGGTATCCGTCCTGTTCCCAACAATTCCATTTTCGTCAGCAGTATAACGACCATCGTCATCTCCGGCTCCGGCAGGATTATTGCCGGTTGTTCCCAAACGGTTGTTGTTCATCTCCGGTTGACCGTTATTCATGCCTAAACGGTTGTTATCCCGGTCCCTAATGTTATTATCCGCTCCCGGACGGTTGTCAATCCTGTTAGTACGGTTATTGTCCATGCCCAAAAGATTGTTGTCTTGGTTCATACCACCATTATTCAAACCACCCATATCCGGGTTTTGCTGTGTTCCAGGACCGGGTGCGTTTCCTGTTTGGGGTGCGCAGCCGGTAAATATAATGGTTGCTGCGACAAATATAACCAATGCTGGAACAAATGAACGCAATTTAAAAGCCATTTTAACACCTCCGGATATTATTTTTTGATTATTTGATGATTTTATAGGTGGTAATAAAGCGAAAACTAGAAACCATAAATTATGATTTTATCTTTGTTCACGATAATTTCTTTGAATAATAGACGAATGAGTTTTTGTTTTTGACAAAAAGATATCTTTATGTCAAAATCATCAACCGGTTTTTCAATTGTACACAAATCAGAGTTTTGCAGTTTGAATAGTATGTCTTCTCTTATTTTAATCAATTCTTTCTTTTGCATATCAATAGATGCCAGTTCATCAAAAATATTTTTTAAAACGTGGAAATCAAGCTCTTTTTCAAAGTATGATATAAGTTTGAGGAGATTTTTTTCCGAATTCCCGAGGGTTGCCATTTTCCCTTCTACAATTTCCAGTTCCCTTTTGTATGAGTTTTGAATAAAATCGATGCTGTTTCCTGAAAAAGGTGCATGGCAGGACAGTATGTCCAATAATTTTTCCCATACGGCTTCTTCAATCTGTTCCGCATTTATTCTAATACCGCAACCTGGTTTTGCATTATGTGAAAGCGTTCTTGAATCGGAATATTCATAGGCATATTTATTTTTTCCTTTTCTTTTTTTCCCTGTCATGCTGCTTCCACATATACCGCACCTTAACAACCCGCTTAAAAGGTATTTATGCTTGCTTGTGCCTGCCCACCGTCTTCTGGATTCAGCAAGCAGCTTTTGGGCATAGTCAAAGGTTTCCTTGTCAATTATCGGGGGACATTGAACCTTTATCCATTCTTCCCTGGGTCTTTCCCGTACCGGGGTGCGCTCTTCCTTTGGTTTATACTTATTTGTCAGGGTTCCTTCCGCAAGCCACCGGTTTTGATAGAATTCGCCCAAGTAAGTCCTGTTCATGAGAATCTGGCGAATTACCTGCCTGTACCACAGGGCGGCACCCCTCTTTGTAGGGATTCCAAGCCGGGTCAGGTACCTGGCTATTTCGCTTATTCCGGCAGCTTTACCACTTCTTCCTGTAAACATTTCGAAAATTAATTTCACCACTTCACTTTCTTTTGGGTTGATAACCAGCTTTTTGTTTTCTTTGCTGTAATCGTAGCCATATATGCTGTAGTCTCTTACTATAAATCCCTGCCGGGCTTTTTCTTTTCTGCCCCGGCTCATTCGTTCATTTATTTTTGCTTTTTCAAATTCGGCAATGGCGCCCCTTAACTGGTAAAACAGTTTGCCTTCCGGAGTTTGGGAATACTCGCCATTTACAAAGACAAGTTCGGCTTTTTTCTCAATTTCATCCGACAGTATGAGCTGGATGATAAGTTTGCGAGACAGCCTGTCAGGGTCAAAACAAATTACCCTGGTGAGTTTCCCTCCGGCAAGATCCTGCCTTAATCTGGATAAAGCAGGCCTGTCAACTATTTCTCCGGAAACTCCTTTATCGATGTACTCTATAACCTCATCATCGCCTGCTTTTTTCCTGCATTCCCGTATCTGGTCATGAAGGCTGTATCCGTTCACCGCCTGTTCTTCTGTGCTCACCCGTGCATAAATTCCTGTCATGCTTATCCTTCTCCTCTCTGATTGCCTGTAGAATCAACCGGTAACACAGCTCAATCTGCTTTTTTGTGAATTCCCCCGGAATAAACTCAATTTTCAGTCCGGGTTTTGAGTTTTTCATAATAATCACCGTTCCCTTAAATTAAATTTATGCAGGGGAAAGCTTGTCTGATACCCCTTTGACATCAATACCGAGATTTTAATGCAGATTCGTTTAATGAGAAGGCGGCAGGGGGAGGTTTCACTGCATGACCCCATAGGAGTTGACAAGGAAGGTAATGAAATTTCCCTGATTGATATTCTTGAAAATGATTCTGAAACGATTTTGGACAAAGTTGAACTAAAAATGCAGGTAAAAAAACTCTACAACAAGATGCAGTCCATCTTAAAAGGCAGGGAGAGGAAAGTTCTCGAACTTAGATACGGTCTTGCCAATTCAGCCAGCAAAACCCAAAGAGAAATTGCCAAAATGCTTGATATATCAAGGTCCTATGTGTCGAGGATTGAAAAGAAGGCAATAAAGAAACTCAGCAAGGAATGGAAAAATGAAGGCTGAGAATCAGATTCTTATGCCTTTAGATTGCCTGAAGGTTTCCCGCTCTTTTCGGAACCTTCAAAAATCTCTTTTAGTGTTGTATTCTTATTAAGCCCCCGGAAAACGTTTTTCAAAAGCAAGACAGTGATAGGTCCTGCAATCATTCCCAGGACTCCGAATATTTTAAGGCCTAAATACATCGAGAAAAGCGTAACAAGGGGGTGTACCCCAATCTGTGTACCCAGGACTTTTGGTTCTATTAACTGGCGGACAATCAATACAACACCATATAATATCAATAATGAAAAACCTAATGTCGCATTACCAGAAAGGAAACTTATAATCATCCAGGGTATGAGTATGCCTCCGGTTCCAAATATGGGCAGTGCATCAAAAATACTTATAAGGAGCGCAATAATAATTGCATTCTTTACTCCTATTATCAGAAATCCAATGCTTAATTCCGTAAAAGTTACACTCATCAGGATAAGCTGAGCTCTTACATAGCCAAATAGGGCGGAAAACATGTCTTCCTTTATGCTAATGCCTTTTTTTATCCAGCTTCCTGGAATATGTGACTTTATTGAATCCCTTATCACAGCCCTGTCACTGGTAATAAAATAGGTTGCGAGAATGGTTATGATTATGAAAATCACTGCATCCGGAATTGATATTGCCATAGTGTAAATACCTTTTGCAAAACTTTTAAGGAAAACTGTAAGGGAGCTGGTAAGGTTTATAATCATTTCCCGGAGATTGGCACTTAGCTCATCAGGAAGCTCAAGGTATAATCCGTTCAGCATTTCCATGAACTTGTTTACGCTGGTATTCAGAATATTATAATACTTATCTATGTTATAATAAAATTCTTCTGCCAGGGAGATTATTTTTAATATCAGCAGGGTCACCAGTGTGCCTAAAATCGCAAGAGCAATCAGTAATGTGAATATGCAGGCGATTTTTCTCGGAATTTTAAGTTTCTGGTTCAACAGGCGAATCAGGGGTTCTGAAATAATTGCAACAGCAACGGCTATAAGAAAAGGCGCAAAGTAAAATGCCAGTTTAAAGGCCAGATATACTCCAATTATGCATCCTGCAGCCGATCCAAGGTAAATTAATAATTTTCTTGAAAGGGTTCCTTCCTTCATTGCTTGAATACTCCAATCAAATTTATTTTGCATGTATAGAAAATGTCAAGGTAAGCCAACCATGCTGTGAAAGCAGTCATTAAATTATAACATATACCTGAGGCTGTTGCATATATATTCAAAATATTTTCCATTAGGGGACCACAAGAACCGTCCCCCTGGTACCCTTGCCATTGGGAAAAGGGTTTGTTATGATATGAATAGTTGTGTAAGACCGGAGGAGTTATATGCATAGATTTTTTCCCGATGTTTACGTGGACAGGGTGCAGGACATAAATTTAAATGATCTTATTAAAAAAAATATAAAGGGCTTGATTCTGGATATTGATAACACGCTGGTTCCGCCACGCACCAAAGAGGCGGATGAAAATGCCGTAAAGTGGCTGGAAAAAGTAAAAGAGGCGGGGATTAAAGCCTGTATTGTGTCCAATGCAACCAAAAAGAGAGTGGTAATGTTTAATGAAGAGCTTAAACTTCCTGCAATTTATCGTGCATTAAAACCAAGGAGAAAAGCATTTATCAAAGCTGCAGCTTTAATGGATATTGATATTAAAGAAGCCGCCGTTGTAGGAGATCAGATTTTTACCGATATAATCGGAGGCAAAAAACTGAAGATGTATACTATTCTTGTGAAACCCTTTGACAACAGGGAATTTTTCTTTGTAAAACTAAAAAGGTTTCCTGAAAGGTTTATATTATCCCGATACAAAAAGTACAAAAACAACAAGGAGAAGTAGCATGGAACCTGTAGAAATCATTACCGGGAAAACAAGGCTGCTGGGACTGATAGGTTATCCTGTCCGGCACACAATTTCTCCCGGGCTGCATAATACTTTGAGTGCTGCCCTTGGGCAGGATTATGTTTATCTTCCCTTTGAGGTCCATCCAACTAATCTTGAAAAAGCCGTTACAGGTTTACAAGCCCTTGGCTTTACAGGTTTTAACGTCACCATTCCTTACAAGGAAGAGGTAATAAAGTACCTGGACAGGTTGTCACGGGAAGCAGAGCTGATTGGTGCCGTGAATACGGTTAAAATATGCGACAGAAAACTTACAGGCTATAATACCGACGCAGAGGGGTTCGCCCGTTCGTTTGCGGAAATGACGGGAACTGGATTGAAGAACAAGAAAATGCTTGTTATCGGTGCCGGGGGGACAGCCAGGGCAATTGCCGTAAAGGCTGCATTGGAAGGCGCTTCGAAGATTTATATTGTAAACAGAACCCGGAATAAATCCGAAAATATCGTAAACATTATAAATCAATATATCACTGATATTGCTGAATCACACGACCTTGATTCTATTTTTGAGCTTGTGCCTTGTTCAGATGTTATTATCAATACTACACCTTTGGGAATGCATCCGGATGTTGACAAAAGTCCGGTGGAAGATTCAGTTCTGTTGAAAATTTTAAAGCCATCCCATATTGTATATGATGTCATTTACAATCCTGACAAAACACGGTTACTGCTTTGCGCTGAAAAAGCCGGATGCAAAATCGTCAACGGACTGGGAATGCTTTTTTATCAGGGGATACATGCATATGAAATCTGGACGGAAACAACCATTGAAAAAAATATACTTGACGAAGTGTACCAGGCCTTCTTAAAAATTTCCCAAAGGTTTGGTTGATATTATAAAGGAATACCGGAAATTGTGTCGAAATAATACAATTGGCAATTGTACAACAATTTTTTCACCAGTGTGCTTTCAAGGCTGTTAATTGTACAATTGAATTAAACTGCCGGGTTATTTTACTGTACCTAAAACAGGGAACTGCCGGTAAAGAGATACACCAAACATATATATAAAGGGTGTTATTTAATTGCTTTATTTTTTTGTTGCATTATTCGGGCTGGCTATCGGTTCATTTTTAAATGTTGTAATATGCAGGCTTGAAAAAGGGGAATCCATAGTATCCCCGCCATCTCACTGTACACAGTGCGGTACAAGGCTTAAACCTTTGGATTTGATACCTGTATTCAGCTTCATCTTTTTACGAGGCAAATGCAGGTATTGCGGATGCAAAATTTCCTTCAGGTATCCATTGGTTGAATTAATAACAGCAACCGTATTCATGCTTCTTTTTTGGAAATATGGAATTTCCTTTGACTTTTTGTTTGGCATATACTTGATGTCAGTATTGATTGCAGTTTTTTTCATAGACCTGGATACCAAAACCATACCCGACGAATTGGTGGTTGCCGGACTTTTGGGTGGAGTTTTCCCGGTTGTCTGCAACCTGTTTTATCCCGTGGCAATATACGGAGACAGATGGTTTTTTAATCCGATAATCGGAATGTTTGCAGCCTCAGGCTTTCTGTTTATAATAGCGGTAATAGGGTCTTTAATTTATAAAACTGATGATGCCATGGGAATGGGCGATGTGAAAATATTTGTACCTATAGGGATGTTCCTGGGGTGGAGGATGTCAATTGCAGCACTTGTTATCTCAATTTTTTTAGCTGGAATTGCGGGCTTCATACTTTTGGTTACAGGCAAGAAGAATCGAAAAGAAGGCATTCCCTTCGGTCCCTTCATAGTCACTGCTGTATTTGCCACCCTGATGATCGGTTGGGAACTGCTGGAATGGTACATATTATTTATTTAACTATTTAAAATATCCATGAAAGTGCAAAAATTGAGCTAGAGTCAGGAAATAAGGTTCCTGCCGGGTGGACATGGCTGTAAGGCAATTTTAATAAAATCAATATATTCGCAAGGGTATGATAGGGGATGATAATGTGTACAAGCTCAAAAACTATATGGAGGATATAGTTAAGGCGCTTATGGGCGAGATACTCGACGACATTAATGTATGCAAATGTGAAAAATGCAGGATGGACATTTCGGCAATAGCTCTGAATAATCTTCCTCCAAAATACATAGTGACTGAAAAAGGGGAGCTGTATTTAAAGTTGAATACTTTAAAGCAGCAGTTTGAAGTTGATGTAATTTCGGCGATTACCCATGCTGCAATAATGGTTAAACGAAATCCCCGCCATTGATGAACAGGCACACTGGCGCACTACCAGCTTATTTGGGGTTTAAGGTTCAACAGATACATATCAATTGAATGGGTAATGAGAGGAGTAGCAATGGTTAAATTCGGACCCGGAGGAAATTCAGAATCATTTTACGAGCAAGGTTACAAGTTATCTGTGGATATGCCCGGCTGGCTAAGAAAGATGGGTCTTGATGCATATGAGTACCAGTGCAACAAGGGAGTGAAAATAGGGAGGAAAACCGCTGAAGAAATGGGCAGGAATGCTGCTTTGAACAACATATTCTTAAGCATTCATGCTCCCTACTATATAAACATGCCCAGCCCGGAGGAAGAAAAGAGAATAAATTCAGTCCGATATATATTTGAGACCCTGGAGGCGGCAAAATGGATGGGTGCCAAAAGGATTGTGGTACATGTCGGTTCCTACAGCAAAGTGGATAAAAAATGGGCGCTGGAAACTTCCGCCGGTGTTCTTGTAAAAACTTTGCAGATTGCAAAGGAGAACAGCCTTGATGATATTGCAATATGCCCTGAAGTTCTGGGTAAAGTAAACCAGATCGGTACACTTGATGAAATACTTGCACTGTGCAGTCTGGATGAAAAATTGATACCAACCGTAGACTTTGGGCATCTTCACGCAAGAGGCATGGGTGCCTTGAAAGAAGAGGAAGATTTTATCAAGGTATTTGAAAAGATTGAAAAGGTCCTTGGGTATGAAAGGCTTAGAAGGCTCCATATCCATTTCAGCAGGATAGAATACGGAAAAGGCGGGGAAAAAAGGCACAGGGTTCTTGATGAGGTTGAGTATGGTCCGGATTTTTTGCTTTTTGCAAGGGCAATGCGAAAAAAAAGAATGGATGCGGTGGTTATATGCGAATCAAGGGAACTGATGGCGGAGGATGCTCTAAAAATGAAAAGAATATATGAGGAGTTGGAATAATGGGGAGAGTCTTGGTAGTAAATGGTCCAAACCTTAATTTGCTGGGGTCAAGGGAAAAAGATTATTATGGAACCAAAACCCTTGAAGAAATTAATGAAGAAGTATCAAAGTATGCATCAAGTCATAATATCGAAGTGGATTTTTTCCAGTCAAATCATGAAGGAGAGATAATTGACAGGATTCATTTTGCCAGGGGCAAATATGACATTATAATAATCAACCCGGGTGCGTACACACATTACAGCATAGCTATACGGGATGCAATCCGTGCAATTGAAATACCTGTTATCGAGGTTCATCTATCCAATATTTATGACCGGGAAGAATTCAGGAGCAAATCGGTTGTTGCTCCGGCATGCTGCGGGCAGATAAGCGGCTTTGGAAGCAATAGTTATCTTGTTGCAATGGAAGCAGCGAGATTGATTATGAAAAAGTAATGCTAATGCAGTTTTTGGATACTGAAAGTGTATGGATAGTATGTCAGAAAATCTGCAGGCGGCTAATACATAGAATAACATAATGTGAAAACAACGTTTTAATTAGAAAAGGAGGAGTACAATGGAAAAAGCTGATTTAAGTATTACAAGGGCAAGAATAGATAAAATGCGGGAAATGATTGATTCAAGAAACCTTGACGCCGTTTTGATAGAAAAGAGGGAAAACTACTTATATCTATCAGGTTTTTCGGGAACAGCAGCCCACCTTTTGATTACTGCAAAGGAAGCCATCCTGGTGACGGATTTCAGATATATTGAACAGGCTTCAAAACAAGCCAGGGATTATGAAATTTTAAGATTGACAGGCACCTTTTCCGGTGTGCTTCCCGGACTGTTAAAGGAAAAAAATATTAAAAGGATTGGTTTTGAAGGCGACTATATGACTTATGACAAGCTTGCCAGGTATAAAGATGGTGCCGGGGATGTTGAGTTTGTTTCCATAGGTGACCTTTTGCCGGACTTCAGAATCATAAAGGACCGGTTCGAGATAGATACTATAAGTAAAGCTGTGGAGATTGCAGATCTGGCCTTTGAGAATACTATAAAATTCATAAGACCGGGAATTACAGAGCTTGAGGTAGCAGCCGAACTTGAATACCACATGAAAAAGAATGGAGCAACAGGACCGTCCTTTGAAACAATAGTAGCATCGGGAGTCAGGGCGGCAATGCCCCATGGTGTGGCTTCATTAAAAAAATTAGAGCCAGGCGATGTGATTACCATGGATTATGGCGCAATATACAATGGTTATTGTTCAGATATCACCAGGACGGTATTTTTAGGCCAGCCAAAGGATGAGTTGGTGAAGATATACAATATTGTTCTGAAGGCTCAGGCTGCTGCTGAAGAAGGTGCGGTGAAGGGAAAAACAGGCAAGCAAATTGACAGTATCGCCCGTGAAATTATCGCTCAGGAAGGATATGGAGATAGTTTTGGACACGGTTTGGGGCATGGTGTCGGGCTTGAGATACACGAGGAGCCAAGATTTTCACCGTCAGGCAATAAAATTATGGAAAATGGAATGGTTGTTACGGTAGAGCCCGGAATATATGTAACAGGCCTTGGTGGAGTCAGGATTGAAGATATAATTGTAATCAACGACGACAAACCGGAAATTCTGACAAAAGCCAGAAAAGATTTGATTATAATCTGATTAGAAGGAATATAAAGATAATCCTTGAAATGTAGAATAATATGGATTAATATATACAAGGAAATTCAATATAAGAAAGATGAGGGGTAATATATGATAACAGCCGGAGAATTCAGGAACGGTGTAACTTTTGAAATGGATGGCAGTGTATATCAAGTAGTTGAATTTCAGCATGTAAAGCCTGGAAAAGGAGCTGCATTTGTCAGAACAAAGCTGAAAAACCTGTTTACCGGTGCTACTGTTGAAAAAACATTCAGTCCCACCGACAAGATGCCCAAAGCACATATTGAAAGAAAAGATATGCAATTTCTTTATGCTGACGGAGACCTTTATTATTTCATGGATACTGAAACTTATGAACAAATTCCTCTGGGCAAGGATAAAATTGGTGATGCCCTGCTGTTTGTTAAAGAAAGCATGGTAGTCAAGATGCTTATTCATAACGGGATTGTTTTTGGTATTGAACCTCCGACATTTGTAGAACTTGAAGTAATTCAAACCGAACCGGGGTTTAGAGGTGATACCGCTACAAATACAACAAAACCTGCCACCGTAGAGACAGGGGCAACAGTGAAAGTGCCTTTGTTTGTCAACCAGGGAGACATAATAAGAATAGATACCAGAACCGGAGAGTACATGGAAAGAGTATAGGTATTCATTGAATTGTCAGACCCGGCAGGTCGTTTGTTTGAAAATTGGATAAAAGGCAAGTGGCCGGTATCTTGTTCTTATGCATTCAAGACTGTTTGGGAGCAATCATATTGAATATATTTCAAGAAGTTGGTTAGAATTAATGCTAACTGACTTTTTATTTAAAAAAGCGGCAAAGCCTGATTTTTACGGGAGGTAGCATATGAAATCTTTGAGAGAAAAAGTTTCTTATTTAAAAGGTCTCGCTGATGGTTTGAAATTAGACGAGAATACCAATGAAGGCAAGTTGTTGAAAGCAATAATTGATGTGTTGGATGATTTTGCGCAGGCAGTGGATGATGTGGTTGAATTCCAGAATGAGATGAGTGACCAGATTGATGCAATTGATCAGGACCTGGAGGATGTCGAAAGAGTTATTTTCAGTGATGAATATGATGATGACGGCAGTTGCAATGTAACTATCAAATGCCCTGAGTGCAACGAGGAATTTGAGATTGATGTATGCTCCCTGGATGATGAAGATGAAGTTGAATGTCCTCACTGCGGAGAAAAATTTGATGTTGACATTGAATGCACCTGTGGCGATAAAGATATTGATGAAAAAGAGGATAAATAAGTTATAACGCTGTAAATGGAAGTATAAATAAAAAAAATGTATGCAGAACAATAACAATTGGCTTTATTTTGTTAGAAAAACAGGTGAGATGAAGGCATAAATGCGTGAAAAAAACAGGATGTTTTTTTAGCTTTTTTTAAGCCACGGAGGACGAGTAAAAAGCGGTAGCATTTTTGCCTTCAGCGAACCATCGGTTTTCTCTAAATAAGAGCCTTGTTATGTTCTTCATACATTTTTTTTATTCTGGTGCAGGTTGTATTTATAATTGCCTGGTTTACAAAAAAAGCGGTTGCCCGCTTTTTTTGTTGTCATAAAACACCTTCCCATTAAATATGAATATAGTGATTAGTGATTACTAATGAGCAAAGAGGTATTAGCTATGGTATCACACAAAAGAAAGAGCAATATTTACGAAGGTTTTTTGTTTGACATATTACCCTGCACCCCTTTGGAAATAAGAATGATATTAAATAAACTGGAACACCGGATAATAAATGAACTTGAGGAAATCAGGCTAAGAGCTGAAAGACCTTTAATCATCCGGCATAAAAGTTCCGACTGGATTGTCGATATAAACGGTTACATATCAAAAGAATGCAATAACGCCTATATTGTAAAGCAGGAACAGATTTTAAAGACAGTTGAGATCTTGAGCCAAAACTCAATTTATGCTTTTCTGGATGAGATAAAATGCGGGTTTATTACAATTAGAGGCGGCCACAGGGTCGGTATAACCGGCCGGACAGTATTGGAGGGCCAATCTGTAAAAAACATTAAAGATATTTCAGGGTTGAATTTCAGGATTTCCAAAGAGATAAAGGGTTGCTCTGACAATTATATTGGATATCTGATTAATGAAAAAAAAGAAGTGACGAATACGCTGATTGTATCACCCCCCGGGTGCGGGAAAACGACAATGTTGAGGGATCTGGCAAGAAACCTTGGCAACGGGATCAAAAAGCATGGCATCGAAGGGCTGAGGGTGGGAATTGTAGATGAAAGGTCTGAGATAGCTGCCTGTTACAAAGGTGTGGCATCCCATGATGTCGGAATCCGTACCGATGTACTGGACGGGTGCCCAAAATCGGTTGGTATGGTAATGATGCTCAGGTCAATGTCCCCGGATGTGATTATTACCGATGAGATTGGCAATGAAGGAGACAGGGAAGCTGTTCTTTGTGTTATAAATGCCGGAGTAAAAATCATAAGTACTGCCCATGGATACAGCATTTCAGATTTGAAATCAAGGAAAGAAGTTTTGAAGCTGATTGAAGACAAAGTGTTCGAAAGATATTTGGTGTTAGGCAAATCAAAGGGTCCGGGTATAGTTGTGGAAATAGTGGACGGGCTTACAATGAAAAAAATTTATCCAAACCCTAAAGAAACTTGAATTTGTGAGAAGTGATAAAGATGTTGCTTAAGTTGACAGGAAGCATTTTGACAGTTTTTGCGTCAACGATGATTGGAAACCTTTATGCAAGGAAATTGTCGGGAAGGCCCGCAGAGCTTCGGGAGCTCCAAGGCATGCTTAGAATGTTTGAGACCCAGCTTTGCTATCTGTCCAGCATTCTGGCTGATGCTTTTTTTGAAATATCAAAATCTTCAAAAAGTCCGGTATCAGCAATCTTTTATGATGCTTCCAGGATTCTTAAGAGAGAAAAAAGCATTACAGCAGCTGAAGCCTGGAAAAAATCCGTTGAAGCAAATATAAACAATACATCGCTGAATAGTGAGGATAAAAATGTTCTTATAAGTTTTGGAAGTTCACTTGGCAACACTGATTTGGAAGGACAAATAAAAAATATCAGATTCACTGTTGAACAACTGAAAATTCAGGAAGGCAAAGCTGAAGAAAAACGCAGGAAAAACGAAGCTTTGTACAGAAACCTGGGCTTTTTTGGCGGCCTTGCAGCAGTAATAATTTTGCTGTGAACTGCATAGTACATAAAGTATGGCTGGTTTTCAAAAGGAAGAGCTTAAGAAAGCTATATGCATGATTTCACATATGTGAAGATTGTATGGAAAATTGAAACCACCGTTAAAAGACAATTACGAAACATCAAATAACTGGATTGGAGAATGTTTCATATGGATTTGATTTTAAGGATTGCCGGTATTGGAATAATTGTTGCAATTTTACACCTGGTTTTGTCAAAGTCAGGCCGGGAAGAGCAGGCTATGATGGTTTCACTGGTGGGGGTCGTCGTTGTTCTGATGATTGTTGCAAGAGAAATATACAAGTTGTTTGAGACGGTAAAGGACCTCTTCAGTTTCTAAATTTGTAACAAGGCGCAGGTGATTTTATAGCAGTTTCATAACGAATTCTGCGCTCAATATCAAATCAATTGTATTTTGTTTAAATATAAGACAAGCCCTGACAAGCAAAGGAAGGTTTACATGGAAATTGTTCAGATTACCGCCCTTGGAATAATTGCAGCCGTACTGATTGTGGTAATTAAAGCCCAAAGACCGGAATTGGCTCTTTTGGCAAGCATAGCAGCCGGAATATTGATATTTTCTTTTATTATTGGGAAACTGTCTGCAGTTCTAAGCATGCTTGATAATTACAGTAAAAAAATTAACATTGATTCAATTTACATAACTACTTTGCTGAAAATAATCGGAATAGCTTATATAGCGGAATTTGGCTCTGAAATTTGCAAAGATGCGGGAGAATCGGCTATTGCTTCTAAAATAGAACTTGCAGGAAAGGTGATTATCGTTTTTCTGGCGGTACCTATAGTTGTATCTTTGCTTGAATTGATTTTAAGAATAATACCCTGATGGAAGTGAGGTCGGACATGTTTAACAAACGGAAAATCACCCGGGCTTTAATTGTATGCATCATTATCAAGATTATTCTCTTTTGTTTGGTCTGTACTGAACCAGTCAGAGCGGAAGGCAATCCTTCCGGTGATAAGGGGTGGCAAAACCGGAAAATTGAAATTGCAAATATAGGGGAAACGGGCGGCCAGTCAACAAATTCAGCGGACAGCCGGGAAATTGAAGACAGGATAATTGAAGAACAGATGAAGGGTGATGAAATATTTCAAATTAAAAAAAACCTTGAAAAATATTCTGATAATGAAATATATAAAATACTTCCTGAATACGACCCTGATAAAATTCTGCAGGATGCGGTAAGAGGCAGGTTCGACCCGGGCCTTCCCGGACTTGTGCAACGAATTATGAACTTTTTATTCAAAGAAATATATATCAATCTAAATATAATGGCAAAGTTATTGGTTTTGACGGTATTTTGCGCCATACTGGGAAACCTGAAAACTTCATTCTTGAGCGATAGTGTTGGGGAATTAGGCTTTTATGCCTGCTATACCGTAATTGTTTCCATACTGATAATAGGCTTCAATACAGCGTTGACCATGGTCAGGGAAACAATTGACTCAATGGTTGCCTTTATGCATTCTACAGTGCCGGTGCTTGTAACTTTACTGGTGTCAAGCGGCAATATCGCTTCGGGAGGTGTGTTTCAGCCGGTTCTTATTATGGCTGTCGAGATTTGTGCAACAATTTTAAAAAATTTTTTTGTTCCGCTAATTTTCCTGACAGCCGTTCTTGCAATTACCAATAACATAACAAGCAGGTTTCAGGTTTCGAGGCTTGTGGGGATGTTGAAAAGCATATGTATATGGTGCCTGGGCATTATCCTGACTGTGTTTGCTGCACTTACAGTTGTTTATGGGTCAATGGGGGCGGTGGTGGATGGAGTTACCGGAAAAACAGCCAAACTTGCAATCGGGTTTATTCCGGTAGCCGGAAAATACCTGGCTGATGCTGCTGAAGCTGTTGTAAGCTGTACCCTGCTGATAAAAAATGCTGCAGGGCTTGCCGTAATGGCTGGTATTATAGCAATCTGCCTTGTGCCCGTATTGAAAATTTTAGCCTTGACGGTAATTTACAAATTTGTCGGGGCATTAATTGAACCCTTAACAGAGAATCGTATTTCAAATTGCGTCAGTGAAATGGCCGGGTTGCTTTCCCACTTGATGGCAATAGTTGTTTCCGTGGCGGTCATGTTTCTTATATCAACAACGGCAATTATAAGTGCGGGTAATATTTCAACAATGATAAGGTAGGTATCGGCATGTTTGAAGTATTAAAAAATTGGATTATCGGTATAGTGACACTTGTGCTGTTCTTAGCGGTGCTGGAAATATTGCTCCCTTCCGGAAAAATAAAAAAAGTTGTAAACCTGGTTTCCGGGTTCGTGCTGATTATTGCAATAATTAATCCGTTTATAGCTTTGTCCGGGAAGGATTTGAACCTTGCAGATTTTCAGGTTTCCAGCAGCAATTTTCTTGATCAAAAGGATATTCAACAAAAAAGTAAAGTTCTGGAAGAAAGCAGGATACGGCAAATTATAGAAGTTTACAGGATGAAAATAATTGAGCAGGCTGAAAAGGCTGCAAAGGGCTTTGAAGGAATTTATGAAGCAAAGGCCGATGTGATTATTAATGAAGATGCAACCTCGGATGATTTTGGCATTATTGAACGGTTGTATATAGGCATCCTTCCTGAATATAAAAAAAGCAAAAACAGATTAATTAAAATAGAAGATATTAAAACAGGTGAAGCCAATGGTTTGAATAAGTCAGCAGATTTGGTGATTGACGAGGAACTGAAAGAAAAACTGGTGAATAAAATATCCATACTGTTTAATCTGGAAAAGGAGAGCATTGTAATAACATTATTGGAGGTGTAGGGAAAATGGCTGAACCCAAAAAAGAAAGCGGGATTTTTTCCAAGCTATTTAAAAAAACTGATAATAAAAGGACAACCGAAAACCTGATTTTAGTTGGAATATTGGGCATTATACTGATAATTGCCGGTTCAACAATTTTTGGAGGCAACAGCCCTGAAAAAGAAAACGAGCCTTCTACAGTGATCTACACTGAAAAAAGCTCTGATACGTACGATTACCTGCACCTGGATAAAAAAATTGAAGACTTGCTGGAAAAAATCGAAGGCGCGGGCAAGGTCAGCGTACTTATTACATATGATTCCGGAAAGGAAATCGTCAGGGCTGAAGATGTTGCAAGCAGTGAAAACATTCTGGAAGAAAAAGACTCCCAGGGGGGCACAAGGAAGCAAACACAGAAGGATCACCAGAGTGAAACAGTGTATGAGAAAGGCGCAGATGGAAACAATCACCCTGTAATAATCAAAGAAATATATCCTCCTGTAAAGGGAGTTGTTGTAGTTGCCGAAGGGGCAAGGAACATCAGTGTAAGGGAAAATATTACAAGGGCTGTTCAGGTCCTTCTGGATGTGCCAATACATAAGATACAGGTGCTTCCTGCCGGAAGGTAAATAGATTTTTTTTTCGTGCTACAAACATACATATTTTATAAAGCATCGAACAACGAAAAATTGAAATGTATGCTTCACTGAAATTAATGCAGCAATGCAATGCATGTATGTATGTATGTATGCAATGTATGCGGCAATGAAATGTATGCAGAACATAACAAGGCTCTTATTTTGGGAAAACCGACGGTTCGCTGAAGGCAAAAATGCTACCGTTTTTCACTCGCCCTCCGTGGCTCGGAAAAGCTAAAAAAACGTCCTGTTTTTTTCACGCATTTTTGCCTTCAGCTCACCTGGTTTTCTAACAAAATATAGCCATTTTTTATTCTTCTGCATACATTTCATTTAAGTTTCATTACATTCTTGCATACCTCATTCCCGCATGCTGTGCATTTATACATGCATTGCCGCATATACGTGTTTAAAATATAAAATAAAAAGGTTGTCCCAACATTCACAAAAAATAGTTGGAAATGAGATATAAAAGCTTGGTCCACTGAATAGATATAATATAAAAATAAATATTTTCTGTAAATAATACTTTGAGAGGAGTTGAAATTAAAAATGATGGTGTTCAAAAGGAAACAGGTAGTAGTGCTGTCACTGGTAATTATGATTCTTGTTGCAGGTTACCTGCAGTATTCTTATAAGAAATCCAGCGAAGCCATCAACGACGAAAAGGAAAACGGAAGGCTGGGAGAAGCTGTTTATGTTTCTGATGAAGGTTATATTTCCATGGGGGATGGAGAAGATACTCAAGGGAATAACTTAAATACAAACATAACTGCTTCACAGGAGGCAAACAATTATTTTGCCCAGGCCAGGCTGGAAAGAGAAATCACAAGAAGCAAGAATACCGATGTTTTAAACAGCATAGCACAGGATGCAAGTGCAAGCCAGGAAACACGTGATAATGCATACTTGCAAATGATTAAGATGGTGGATATGGCTGAATGTGAAATGAAAATTGAATCCCTTTTGGAGGAGAGGGGATTTGCAGATGCCATTGTGTTTTTTGGAGACAATAATGTTGACGTAATTGTGAAGGCCCCAAGCCTTACTGAAGCACAGGTTGCCCAGATATCAGAAATAGTTCGCAGGCAGGCTGATGTTGATTATACGCAAATTACTGTCCGGAATAAATTTTAAACAAGCCACCTTTCATGGCAGCTTGTTTATTAAGAAACCGATGAATAAGCCTAAGACTAAAAAATGGAAAAATTGGCGAAAGACAATTTTATTCTTTTAACTCATTATGTAATATGATATAATTGTTTACAGGTTTTTCTATGAATCTGTAAGGAAAGGAGAGATAACATGGAAGAGGAAAAACAGAACGTAGTAACTGATAAGGGTATGATAAAAATTTCAGATGAAGTGGTTGCCATTACTGCAGGTATTGCCGCAATGGACGTTCCCGGTGTTGCCGGAATGAGCGGAGGAATTGCAGGAGGCATTGCTGAAATGCTGGGAAGAAAGAATCTTTCAAAGGGTGTCAAGGTTGAAGTCGGCGAAAAAGAAGCCGTAATTGACCTTTATATAATAGTTGAATATGGATGCCGGATTCCCGACGTTGCATGGGAGATCCAGGAAAAAGTCAAGGAATCGGTAGAAAGAATGACAGGGTTGAATGTTATTGAAGTCAATATACATGTGCAGGGAGTGAATATAGATAAGGATTACAAGAAAGAAATACCTGAGGAAATACAACCGCGGGTAAAATAATTGAAAAATGTGTATATAATTAATAAGCATATTTAGTTAACTTACCCGTTTGGGTTTATTTTTTTAAATATACGTTGTATAATTTTACTACAAGTTTAATTGTTTTACGAAAGAAGGTGACCTTATTGAATATTTTTTTCAGAATCCTGTTGACTGTATACGCAATCTGTCTTACGATTATTGCCATTCTGGTCATGATTGTAGCACTCTGGCCTCCATTTTTCGATATATTGACCAATAATGTTTATTTTGCAATGGAATATCCGTATACCAACTTCATTATGTTCATAGTTGCATTACTGTTCCTCACTTTAAGCTTGATATTTCTTCTTTCAGGTATCAAACAGTATAAGGAAAAAAAGGCTGTAACCAGGGTTACCAACATAGGTGAAATAAGGATTTCACTTGAAACGATTGAAAACATTGCTCTTGCAGTTACAAGAAAGATTCAGGGCATAAAAGAAATAAAAGCTGGCTCTGCAAAAACTGAGGAAAAAATCAGAGTAGAGCTAAGGGTTATTTTGCTTCCTGAAGTGAATATTCCTTCACTTTCAGAAGAAATTCAAAAGAAAGTCAAGCATTCGGTTGAGACTGCTACGGGAATAGAAGTCAGCAATGTTTCGGTTATTGTTGAAAATGTTTATACAGGGTACAGGTCCAGGGTAGAATAATCAATAACGTATGGATAATGGAGGGCATGTAAGGTGTTCAAAGAAAGACTGTTGAGTTTCTATCATACTTACCGTGGTGGTATTGACGGTGCTTTTATCGGTTTGATTGTTGCAACGGCGGTACTGTTATTGGGTGTGTATAGAGTTGTGTTTATTGCGATTTGTATGAGCCTGGGCTATTTTATCGGAACCAAGATGTCAGAGAATAAAGATTATTTGAAAAACCTCCTGGATAGAATATTACCACCAGGTACATATAGATGATGCGATTTACTGAAAAAGCAAGTTGACAACTCCATTTACAATATATACAATACATATGGTTTTTTCTGCAACATATGCCGCATATAAAGGCGGTTCGATAAGTTTTTGGAAAAAGTATATGGCTTGGTCGTTGGAGTTTGCAGCTTAAATGCAGCATGATATATCGATTTGTTTAGTATTTGGAGGGGTAATGCCAAATGGGAAGAAAAGCATCAAGGGAACTTGCAATGAAGCTCCTGTACCAGTTGGAAATACAGAAAGATGACAGGGAAAAACAAATTGAAATGGCATTGAATAACCAAAGCGTAAGGGAAAAGGATAAGGAATATATTCTTGATGTTATTTACGGTGTCTTTAAAAATCTTGACAAAATTGACGAGAAAATCGAGAAGTGTTCAAAGGGCTGGAAAATAAGCAGGATATCCCGGGTCGACCTTTCCATACTAAGGCTGGGCATATTTGAGTTGCTTTACAGGGACGATATCCCTTCCAACGTTTCCATTAATGAAGCTATTGAGATGGCAAAAAAATATAGCGGACAGGATGCAGGATCGTTTGTAAACGGTGTATTGGGTAAAGTGGCGGAGGACCTGGAAAATAAAAAAGAACCGCGGCAAAGCGGAGAAAATGACTCTGTCCGTGAGATTTGAAAATGTTTTACGGGGGTTTGTTATTTTTTGGGACAACCACTAAAGGTGGGTTATGCAAAGGATTTACAGTGTATCGGAAATCAACAGTTATATAAAAAATATATTAGCAAAAGATTTACTGCTCTCCAACATATGGGTAAAAGGTGAAATTTCAAATTACAAAGCTCATTATTCCGGCCATATGTACTTTACAATAAAGGACGAAAACTCACTCCTGAAATGTGTCATGTTCAGAAGCAGAAATTCAAATCTTGGATTTTCTCCTGAGAATGGCATGAAGGTCATAATCAGGGGGTACCTTTCTGTTTTTGAAAGAGATGGTCAATATCAATTATATGCAGAGGAAATGGTTCCCGACGGAATGGGAAACCTGTACATGGCTTTTGAACAGTTGAAAAAAAGGCTGGAGAGCGAAGGACTTTTTGATTCCAGGTTTAAAAAGAAGATTCCGTATCTCCCAAAATCAATCGGAGTAGTAACCTCTTCAACCGGAGCAGTAATAAGAGATATCATTAATATCCTCAGCAGACGGTTTCATAATTTTGAGCTTAAAATATTCCCTGTGGCAGTTCAGGGAAGCCTGGCAGCAAGGCAGATTGCCAATGCCGTAAGAAAATTCAACGAGCTTGGGTGCGTTGATGTTATAATTGTTGCCCGGGGCGGAGGATCCCTGGAAGAACTGTGGGCATTTAATGAAGAGATTGTTGCCCGCAGTATTTTTGAATCCAAAATCCCGGTTATATCGGCGGTCGGTCATGAAACAGACTACACAATTTCAGATTTTGTAGCCGATTTAAGGGCTCCGACACCTTCCGCCGCAGCAGAATTGGTATTGCCTGAGAAACTTATGCTAAAACAAAAAATCAACAGCCTTGTAAACCGGCTTAATAATGCAGTTTTAAAGCAAACTGATTTAGACCGCAAAAAGCTGGACAAATTGAAAAACAGCCGTGTTTTCAGGCAGCCTTATGACAGGATTTATCAGGAAAGAATGAGACTTGACATGCTGGATAAATACATGCACAAGGCGTTGCTCCTTAACAAGGAAAAAATAAGTTCGGTACTGGGCACACTTATTGGCAGACTGAATGCATTAAGCCCCTTGTCGGTGCTTGCCAGAGGATACAGCATTGTCAGGCACTCAGATTCAGGGAGAATCATAATGTCGGCTAAAGGAGTGCAAAAAGGGGAGTCCCTTGAAATAAGCGTAGCAGACGGTAAAATAAATTGTACTGTTGAGAATACCGAATTAATACCGGGAAATTTGGACGGAGAATGTTCAGATACTACAGTTCCTGTGAAAAAGTCAAGTTCTTAAGGACGGAGGTTGTTATGGAAGAAATAAAGACAATTATGAGTTTTGAAGAGGCTATAACCAAACTGGAAAAAACAGTGGAGCTTCTTGAAAAAGGGGAGCTCCCGCTGGATGAACTTATAAATGTGTTCCAGGAGGGTATTGCCCTTTCAAGGTTTTGCAGCAAGCGGCTTGATGAGGTTGAAAAAAAGATAACCATGCTGCTTGAAGATGAAAAATTCGGCATCACGGAGAAGCCATTCATACCGGAGGAATCTGATGGAATTTAAGGAAAAGTACAATCAATGGCTGAATATAGTAAATGCTGCCTTGGAAAACATGCTTGAGGAAAAGGACAATCCTCAAAAAAACATTTACAGGGCAATGAAATACAGCCTTGAAGCAGGAGGAAAAAGGCTGAGGCCGATACTTACTCTTGCGGTCTGCGATTCCTTTGGTCAGGATTATAAAATTGCAATGCCATACGCCTGCGCAATTGAAATGATTCATACTTACTCACTCATTCATGATGACCTTCCTGCCATGGACAATGATGATTACAGGCGGGGAAAATTGACAAACCACAAGGTTTTTGGAGAAGCCATGGCAATACTCGCAGGTAATGCCCTGCTGAATTACGCTTTTGAAATAATGCATCAGGACATGCTGAAAAATAAGGAGTTTCTTGAAAGGAAGATAAAGGCTGCTTGTATCATAAGCAATGCATCAGGAGTTTCAGGCATGATAGGCGGCCAGGTAATAGATATCGAATCTCAAAACAAGGAAATGACTTTGGAACTAGTTGAATACATGCATTCAAAAAAAACAGGGGCCCTTATAAAAGCTCCAGTATTGGCAGCAGCAGTTCTTTGCGATGCCAGGACTGATGAAATGAAATATCTGGAACAGTATGCTGAAAAAATCGGGCTGGCCTTTCAGATCAAGGATGACATTCTTGATTTTGAAGGGGACTTTAAGGTTATGGGGAAGCTTTCCGGCAATGATGCTGCAAATAATAAGCAAACTTTCGTTACCCTGTATGGTTTGGACAAAGCCAGGGAAATTCTGTACAAGACAGCCTCAGAAGCTTTAAAATACATCAGCAAATTGAATTTTGAATCTCATTTTCTTGAAGAGCTTGTGGATTATATTGTAACCAGAGACAAATAATATTTATATATTGTTCGGGGAGGAAAAACATTGGAGTTTATTGAAAGCATTTTTTCCAACAAGGCAATTGTTGTACCGGCATTAACATGGTTTATTGCTCAGTTTATCAAAGTACTTACAGTATTGCTTACAGAGAAAAAATTGGATTTTACAAGATTTGTCGGGACAGGCGGCATGCCTTCCGCCCATGCATCCTATGTAGTCTGTGTTGCTACAGTGGTAGGAAAAAATCTGGGTTTTGGGTCCATTGAGTTTGGAATTGCTACAGCCTTTGCGCTGGTTGTAATGCAGGATGCTGCAGGTGTAAGAAGGGCCGCTGGAAAACAAGCTGAGATTTTGAATAAAATAATCTATTCCAATGATTTTCTGCATATGGATGAAAAACTGAAGGAACTTTTGGGACATACACCTTTTCAGGTGATAGTAGGCGCTTTGATGGGAATTGCCATCGGACTCTTGCTAGGATGAGCAAGCATAAGTAAACATAAGATATATAGAATAAGCTTAACATTGATATTGCTGGTTAAAACTCATAGAAAGCCAATATAAACAGAATAAACGCTTTAGTTGTTCTTTTAAGATTCTTTATTTTATGTTATAATTCCATATCGTCAACTCCATGGCACGACTTTGGAGATTTAAATTAATATGTGATTGACACCCAAATAACATATTGGTTGAGCTTCGCATCAAGTATTGTGCAAAAACTTTTCGCCGGTATGAGATGCATATAAAGTTAGCTCAACCTGCTTTTTGTTACAATTACAATATTGAAGCAAATTCGAGGGTGGCGCAGTATTCTAGTCGGAACTGCTGTTTTTGAAAACGGGCCTAAAAATCCGTTAAGGGCACATCGATGAAGTTCCTTGTGTCGGCTTGCCACGCCCAGTGGTGGGTTGATGCTGGGAGTTAAGGTTTAGGGGCGATCTGCAATGGCATGCAGGCGTTGACCCCTTTACCGTGGAGACCCTTACTTGTGGGTATAAGGCAGTGTTTTTTTCACTGTGCGACAACTTATGATAAGGGATTAAACCTGTTTTGCGGTAATGATGCTGTGAACAGAGTAGCCTGCCTTGAGTGGATATGGTGGATAATGGATCGGATAAATTTGCAATGGCCAAAGCATATTTATTATTGCTGTTTGAAACCAATTCTGCAAAAGAGGCTAGGAAACAGCAGGACTGTCGGGGAAAACCCCTAGACTGTTATTGTGTACTGGGGATTGCAGTGTGGACTAAGTGGTGATCAGGCTCAGCTTATGGCAACATGGCTGTTGAAAGTTTAAAGGGGAACCGCTGAAAACGGCGACAATTCAGCACTTTCAAGGGAAATCCTGCCTGACCTAAGCCGCAAAATTTACTCAGTATGCAGCCACCTGTTAATATATATAAAATATTACAGAGTTTTAAATATCACAGTGATAATTATGCCATATTAAATATATGGAGAGTGTTTTATAGAAATATCTGCTTTGTTTGATATACATACAGCATTAGCAATTTTCACACAGCTTGGAGAAAATCCGGGAGAAAAATAATGGCTGAAAATGATGAATTTAAATTTCGTGGAAGAAAATTAAAGTATAAAAAGAATGGTTCTTCAAAAAAGAATAAGCGGGATACATGGGTTATCCGGGTATCAATTCTAGGCTTCCTGATCTCTGCAACTATTTCCGTAATATCATCCAGATTGCTTTCCAATGTACATCTTGCAGTGGCATTTTTAATACTTTTTATTATAATAGTAATTGGTATTTTTTTTGATATGGTGGGGCTTGCTGTTGCAGCAGCGGATGAAACACCCTTTCATGCAATGGCATCAAGAAAAATGCCGGGAGCAAAGCAGGCAATTTTTTTAATACGTAATGCCAACAAAGTATCAAGCATTTGCAATGACGTTGTTGGTGACATTTGCGGTGTTTTAAGCGGGTCAATGGGAGCGCTGATAGTGGTTGCCATGTCCCGTGAAACGACCTGGGGCTTGACTCCATATTTTGGCTTTTTGGTTACAGGTTTTATTGCTTCTGCGACAATTGGAGGCAAAGCCATTGGAAAAACACTTGCATTGAAAAAAAGCAATACACTGGTTTACAGAGTAAGCATAATATTAAGTTTTTTTATTGGAAGAATAAATTCTGAAACATCGAGGAAGAAATGAAGAAATATAAAAAATCGAAAGAGGGATTAAAAATAGAATCTAACGGTTTACTAAGCAGGATAAATTCCCCGGCTGATTTAAGAGAGCTTTCAATTGAACAGCTTAATGAACTGGCAAAAGAGATAAGGGAATACCTTGTAAACAATATATCCAGAACAGGCGGGCATCTTTCAGCCAACCTCGGAGTGGTTGAACTGACTTTGGCCCTTCATTATACGTTCAATACTCCAGTTGATAAAATTGTTTGGGATGTGGGGCATCAAACATATATACACAAGCTTATTACCGGAAGGCGGGACAGGTTTCATTCTTTAAGGAAACTTGGAGGTTTATCCGGTTTTCCTAAAACAAATGAAAGTGTATATGACTGCTTTAACACAGGTCACAGCAGCACCTCAATTTCAGCAGCCCTTGGATTTGCCCGGGCAAGGGATTTAAAAGGCGAAAAATACAATGTGATAGCAGTTATCGGTGATGGAGCCATGACGGGCGGCATGGCTTTTGAAGCCCTGAATGATGCAGGACGGTCACCCAATAATCTGATAGTGATACTGAATGACAATGACATGTCTATTTCAAGAAATGTGGGAGGGCTGTCAAGGTATTTAAGCAAAATACGTATCGCGCCTTTTTATTATAATGTTAAAGGGGATATTGACGTTATCTTAAGTAAAATCCCTGCTGTAGGGAAAAAGGCAGTCAAAGCCCTTAACAGGGTTAAAGGGACTATAAAATACCTCATTATGCCCGGAATTATTTTTGAGGAACTGGGATTTAAATACTTAGGACCCATTGATGGCCACAATATAGCAGAACTGAACGGTGTCCTGTCCAAAGCCAAAGCCCAGAAGGGCCCTGTGCTGGTTCATGTAGTGACCAAGAAGGGAAAAGGTTACATACCGGCTGAAACAAACCCGGACGTTTTTCATGGAGTATCCCCCTTTGAAGTGGAAACAGGTGAAGTTTTGAAACCAAACGGCTCGGATTACTCAAGCGTTTTCGGAAAGGAACTTATAAAACTTGCGGAAAAAAAGCCGAACCTCGTAGCTATAACTGCAGCCATGAGGCACGGGACAGGACTTGGTGAATTTTCAAAGACCTACAGAAACAGGTTTTTTGATGTGGGAATTGCCGAGCAGCATGCGGTGACCCTTGCGGCAGGACTGGCCAGGGGAGGCATGCTTCCTGTTGTTGCAATTTATTCTTCATTTTTGCAGCGTTCCTATGACCAGATTCTGCATGATGTCGCGCTGCAAAACCTGCATGTTGTATTTGCCATTGACCGGGCTGGAGTAGTTGGAGAGGATGGCGAAACCCATCAGGGAATTTTCGACATATCTTTTTTGAGCCATATTCCCAATATGGCAGTTCTTGCTCCCTGCGACTATACTGAATTCAGGAAAATGCTTGAATTTGCAGTTCTCGAATATAAAGGGCCTATTGCCATAAGGTATCCCAAAGGGCAGGGAAGAGAAATATTAACCTTGTTTAATGAAATTGAATTTGGAAAGGCTTCAGTTATTCAAAAGGGTAAGGATGTAACCTTGGTTGCTGCGGGAGATATGGTTGAGACAGCTCTATTGGCAGGGAAAATGCTGGGTGAAAAGGGAATATCGGCCGATATTATCAACTTGAGGTTTATCAAGCCTGTCGATAAGAATGCAATTTTGGAATCCATAAGCAAAACCGGGAACTTGGTAACTTTGGAAGACAATACGGTCATAGGAGGCCTGGGAAGTTTAGTATTGAAAACTGTTACAGAAGCTTCAGTCAAAGTTAATACAAAAATTTTAGGTTTCCCCGATAAATTTATCGAACATGGGTCCAAGGGCGAGTTATTGAAAAAATATGGTCTGGATTCGGAAGCAATTTGTAATAAAATAATCGATATGATTAATCCCGGCAAGATAATTTGATTAATTTTGCTTATGGTCGGAGGTTTGAATGGCAAAAAAAAGACTGGATGTAATTTTAGTTGAAAAGGGACTTTTTGAAAGCCGCGAGAAAGCTAAAAGTGCAATAATGGCGGGGGCGGTCTATGTAAACAACAACAAGGAAGACAAGCCCGGTGCTCTTTTTGATGAGGATGCAGATATTGTAGTAAGGGAAAACCTGAATCCCTTTGTCAGCCGGGGCGGTTTGAAGCTTGATAAAGCCCTGAAAGCGTTCAACATTGATGTAAAAGGGGTTGTAGCCCTTGATATTGGTGCTTCCACCGGAGGATTCACCGATTGCCTGCTTAAAAACGGAGCGTCGAAGGTCTTTGCAATTGATGTAGGATATGGACAGCTTGCCTGGGAGCTTCGCCAAAATGAGAAAGTCAAGGTTATGGAGAGGACAAACATCAGATATGTAAAACCTGAGGATATCGGGGAGCCCGCTAATTTTGCATGTATTGACGTTTCTTTTATTTCTCTGAAAAAAGTGCTTCCGGTTGTTCATACGCTTCTTCTGCCTGAGAGCGAGGTAGTCTGTCTTATTAAGCCCCAGTTTGAAGCAGGCCGTGACAAGGTAGGCAAAAAAGGGGTTGTAAGGGATTCTGAAATACACAAAAGCGTAGTTGAGGAAATGGCAATTTTTGCAATGAATAACGGATTTGTTGTAAAGGGATTGGATTTTTCACCTATTAAAGGACCGGAAGGAAATATTGAATTTTTGATGCATATCAGGAAAGCAGATGAATATATTGAGCAGGAAGAGTACATAAGAGGACTTGCGCAAAAGACAGTGCAGGACGCGCATGAAAAGCTGGATTAGCTTCGCAAATTGCCCTGTTCAGCATACATTTCATTTAAAGCTGCGTGCATTTTTTAATACTTTTTCATTTATAGATTACAAACATTTCATTTCCGGTACACACATCTCATCCAAGATGACTGCATGTCCTGGCACAGGTGCTGTGCTATTCTTTCAATTGTCTTTGGTTGACAATTGTGTTACAATATTTTTAAAAACTTGAGAGGAAAACCTGGTGAACTATGAACGTAATTGGCATTATTCCCAATTTGACGAAAGATGTAAATTTAAAATATACATCAATGATTATTAATGAAATAATCAGGCATGGGGGAGAATATCTTGTAACACAGAAGATTGCTTCGCAAATTGGTCTGGACCGGGGAGTGGAAAATGAAGAAGACCTGTTAAAAAACTCAGACATCATAGTTTGCCTGGGAGGCGACGGGACTTTCTTAAGCGTTGCAAGAATGGCATATAAATATGACAAGCCGATTTTGGGCATTAATTTAGGCACATTGGGTTTTCTGACAGATATAGAAAAAGATGATTATAAAGACGTGGCTTTAAAGCTTTTGACAAATGATTTGGACATAGAAGAGAGAATGATGCTGAAAGCTGAAATAATAAAAAACAAAAAAGTTGAATCTGTTGATATTGCACTTAACGATGTAGTTGTATCACGTATTGCCTTATCCAGAATACTTCATATAAAAGCATATATTAATGATGTTTATGTTGACACCTTCCCCGGGGACGGCATTATTGTTTCAAGTCCAACGGGGTCTACAGCATATTCCCTTTCCGCCGGAGGTCCTATTGTGGAACCGGACATGAATCTGATGGTGGTCACCCCTATATGTCCTCATATACTTTATTCCAGATCCTTTATTACATCCGGGGACAGAAAAGTTAAAATATCCCTGGATGAGAATTATCATAACAAGGCAATGGTGACGGTTGACGGACAGAAGGGCGTGGAAGTGGCCTCCGGAGACGAAATTGTCATAGGAAAGGCATCATGTACCGTGAAAATGGTACGGCTCAGAAAACGTAACTTTTTTAATATTTTAAGGTCAAAAATCTATTATAGGGGCGGTTTATGATATGAAATACAACAGGCATGCCAAGATACTTGAAATAATAGAAAATAACGTTATCAGGACCCAGGAGGAAATAGCCGAAAAGTTGAAGGAAATGGGTATGGAGGTGACTCAGGCTACCATATCCCGCGATATAAAGGAACTAAGGCTGATTAAAGTAATGAATGAAGACGGGCGTTATGTTTATGCTCCTTTCAACCAGGCTGAGAACACTTTGTCCTCCAAACTTATGACTATTCTTACTCAGTCCTTTGTTTCCTGCGATTATACCAATAACATGATAATAATGAAGACTCTTTCAGGGATGGCTCAGGCTGCTGCTTCTGCAATAGATGCCCTGAACTGGCCTGAAATAGTCGGTACAATTGCAGGGGATGATACCATAATGATAGTATGCAGGGCTGAAAAAATTGCTGAAGAAATATCTAACAAGTTCAACCGCATGATAGACCGTTCGACATCAGGAAATTCGTAGGTGTCCGGTTTGAAACTTACGCATTTATAAATGCATCAGGAACAGGAGTGAGTTGGATCTGTGCTTGGAAGACTGTACATAAAAAATATTGCATTAATTGATGAATTGTGTATGGATTTTGAAAACGGTCTTAATGTCCTGACCGGAGAAACAGGCGCAGGGAAATCCATTATTATTGACTCAATCAATGCAGTATTGGGTGTCCGTTTTTCAAAGGACTTTATAAGGACAGGCTGTGAAAAATCACTGATTGAAGCGTCATTTACCATAAACAACAAGGCTGTAAACGATGTGTTGGATGAAATGGGCATTGAGCCTGAGGAAGACGGAACTATTATTTTGTCAAGGGAAAACTGGGTAAACGGCAGAAATTCCTGCAGAATAAATGGGAGAATGTCTACTGTTACGGGTCTGAAAGAGATCGGAGAAAGATTGATCGACATACATGGACAGCATGATAACCAGTCCTTGTTGAGAACTGAGTCCCATATAGACCTTTTGGATTCATTTGGCGGAAAAAAGCTTTTGAATATAAAGGAACGGTACAGTACTTTGCTTAAAGAGCATAAAGAAATAAGGGACAAGCTTCAAAGCCTTACGATGAGCGAATATGAGAGGGAGAAGCGCATTGATTTTTTGAAGTTTCAGGTGGAAGAAATAAATAACGCAAGACTTATTGAAGGCGAGGATGAAGAGCTCGAAGCAAGGCGGCTGGTTTTGAGCAATGCCGAAAATATAATTAAAGCCCTTTCCGATTCTTATGATGTTCTGTTCTCGGGAGAGGTGACAGGAAAGTCAATATTTGACGGTTTAAATACTGCAATTTCTTATATGCGGAAAATACAAAACTTTGGAGAAGCTTATGAGAAAATATATAAAGAGTTGGAGGATCTGACTTATCAACTTGCGGACATAACAGAGGATTTGCGTAAGGAGAGGGATCTTATCAACTATGATTCCCAGGAACTTGCTGAAGTTCTTGAACGTTTGGACGTCATAAACAGGCTTAAACGAAAATATGGTGAAACAATAAAAGACATACTTGAGTATTGCCAGGCTAAAGAAAACGAACTTGGCACCCTTCTTTCAAACCAGACTCATATTGAAGACCTGAAAAAAAAGCTTGCACAAAATGATGCTGAATTGTACAAAGCGGCAGTTGAATTAAACAGCGAACGTGTTAAAGCTGCCAATATACTTGAGGAAAAAATTACAGGTGAACTATTTGACCTGGAGATGAAGAAAGCAAAATTCAAGGTTAATATTATATTTGACAATGATACCGATATGAACGGATTGCATAAATTCACTGCAAACGGCCTGGATAAGGTCGAGTTTATGATTTCTCCCAATTTGGGAGAACCTTTAAAGCCATTGTCAAAAATCGCCTCCGGTGGTGAATTGTCCAGAATTATGCTGGCAATAAAGACAATACTTGCTGATGTAGACAATATCCCGGTTTTGATATTTGATGAGGTGGACAGTGGAATAAGCGGCCGTGTGGCCCAAAAAGTCGGAGAAAAGCTGGCTATGCTTTCAAAAGGACATCAAGTTATCTGCATAACCCATTTACCTCAGATCGCATGCATGGCTGACAATCATTTTCTTATCGAAAAAGTCTCATCAGAGGACAAGACCACAACTGTGGTGAAAAAACTGGAGGATGAGGAAATACCCGGTGGAATAGCAAGACTTCTTGGCGGTGCCCATATCAGTGAAATTACACTTAAACATGCAAGTGAAATGCTTCAATATTCACAACAGTTCAAAGAAGCGCTTCAAAAAACAGGAGCATAAAACGGTAATTTTTAAAACCGTCTATTTTTTCTTTTGTAACATTTAAATAACTGTAATGGTTAAGTGTACAGGCCAACTGTATGCAGTATATGTATATATAATAGCTTTATGTAGAGCAGATGAAATTTATGCAGGATGCAACAAGGCTTTTATTTTGAGAAAACCAGCGGTTCGCTGAAGGCAAAAATGCTACCGCTTTTTACTCGCCCTCCGTGGCTCGAAAAAGCTAAAAAAACATCCTGTTTTTTTCACGCATTTTTGCCTTCAGCTCACTTGGTTTTCTAACAAAATAAAGCCATTTGTTATAGTCCTGCATAAATTTCATCTGCATGCATTTCAGTTAATTAATTTCACAATGCTTCTTTTTTAGTTGCATACATTTCAGATCTTTTGCAATTAAGTGTGATAATAAATTCTCTTCAAGAATTTCAATTGATAAATTCATCTACACCATCCATTTTTTTAACCGAATAATTAACCCTGCGGAAGGTTAATTTATGATTGAAAATTTATGTTGTCTCTGCATTTAAAACTTAATTTTACTGGAAATACTTAGAATATACAGGCTATATATTCAACAGTCTGCCTGTTATATTGAAAGTTCTTTTGCTGGGGACATTGACTTATGGAGGCGTGATTGTATTGAAAGCAAAAAAGCAAAGAAAATTAATAATAGCAGTACTGATTGTGTTGATAATCGCGGGAGCTTATACTCATGCAGTTTATATAGTTCCTGGCAGCATAACTTTAATTCAGGGAAAGGAATATAATTTCAGTTTTAAGAGTCCCTTGTTTGTCAATATCAAAGCGGACAAGGACGGGATACTTACCCTTAACAACCAGGACATAAAAGCAAGCAGTTACTATCGTCTTTCTGAGCCTTTATTCTTAAACTCGACTATAGTTGAAGGGGTAGTGAACCTGCAATTAAGACTTTTTGGATTTATACCATTAAAAACAGTGCAGGTTTATGTGCTGCCGGATAAACAACTGGCGGCATGCGGAAGTACGATAGGAGTAAAAATTGACATTGATGGGGTATTGGTTCTGGGTACTTCTGAAGTTCAAACCGCTGACGGTGAGGCTGTACTACCTGTCAAGGAAAGCGGAATCAAGGCCGGTGATTTTTTAAGAGAAATAAACGGCCGGAAGCTTTCTTCAATCGATGAACTGATTGATGAAATTCAAAAAAGCAAAGGTAAAAAAGTTAAGATACGATATGAAAGGGCAGGCCAGGAATTTGAGACTTTTGTGACACCTGTAAAATCACAGGAGGATAATAAATACAGAATAGGTTTATGGGTCAGGGACAGTACTGCAGGAATCGGAACCTTGACATTTTTTGACCCTGAAACAAGAGGTTTTGGAGCATTAGGTCACGGGATAACCGATATTGATACGGGAATATTGATGCCTGTCGGTGAAGGAAAAATTTTGGAATCCAACATATTGGCTGTAAGGAGAGGTGAGCAGGGCAGCCCTGGTGAGCTTAAAGGAGTTTTTATCGAGGACAAGGCCGAATTAGGCAAAATTACAACGAATTCACACTGTGGTATCTATGGAGTGCTAAATGAAGAGGAAATATCCCGCATTCCTCATGTGCTCTATCCTATCGGGCTTCGAAATCAAATTGTGGAGGGACCTGCAAAAATTCTGGCCAATATTGACGGAAAAAATGTTGAGGAATATGAAATATTAATAGAAAAAATATCAATGAGAAACTACAGCAGCCCTAAAAGCATGGTGATAAGAATAACTGATGAAAGGCTTCTCAATGTTACGGGAGGTATTGTCCAGGGCATGTCGGGCAGTCCAATAATACAAAACAACAGAATAGTGGGAGCTGTTACTCATGTTCTGGTTAATGATCCTACACGGGGATATGGCATTTTTATAGAATGGATGTTGAATAATCTGAAATCAACGGATAAAGCGGCATAATATATAACAATAAGAATATAAATAAGAAAAAGAGGTTTTTGGGAAATAATAATATCACTAATAATAATATGAAATGTAGTAATATCAATGATTACAAGAAAAAATAGTAAATTATAGATGGGAATAACTTGAAATTATGTCGAATGGACAATATAATTAATGGTATAGCCAATAAACACCAACATAATATAAAAATTTGAAAATGTATAGTTTTTTTGTAGAAAAGGGGGATTCTTTATGGGTACAAAAAAAATTCAAGTCGTAATCGCAGATGATAACAGAGAATTTAGCAGCATTTTATGCAAGTATCTGAACAAGCAGGATGACATTGAAGTCATAGGAATTGCAAAGGATGGATTTGAGGCAATCAATATGATTATAGAAAAGGAGCCGGATATCGTAATATTGGATATAATAATGCCTCATCTTGACGGCCTGGGTGTATTGGAGCAAATTGGCACAAAATCTTTGAAAAAAAGACCGCTGTTCATTGTTCTGTCTGCCGTAGGACAGGACAAAATAACACAGCAGGCTTTGTCCCTTGGAGCAGAGTACTATATTGTCAAACCTTTTGACATGGAAGTACTTATTGCCAGGGTAAGACAGCTTAAGGACATCAGTGCGTCACATCCTCTGAAGAACGATTATGTTTCAGAATTGCCACGGTATAATTATTCCACCGGAAAAAAGAATCTTGAAGAAGAAGTAACCGATATAATGCACGAGGTTGGAATTCCGGCTCATATTAAGGGTTACCAGTACCTCAGGGATGCAATAATAATGGTAGTTAACGAAATCGAATTAATTAATTCTATCACCAAGCAGCTATACCCAAATATTGCCAAGGAATATAATACAACCCCCAGCAGGGTGGAAAGGGCAATACGGCATGCAATTGAAGTGGCATGGAGCAGAGGCCAGGTAGAAGCACTGGATTCATTGTTCGGATACACGATAAGTGTGGGCAAGGGGAAACCTACAAATTCCGAGTTCATAGCAATGGTGGCAGATAAGTTGCGGCTTCAGATGAAAGCAGGATAAACAATGATACCATAAATATCAATACCTTTCTTAAGATTATAAACCTTTTATTTTTTTCAGGTAAATAGTTGATTTCGATATTAATTGCACCAGGGCAAAGGCGAGACCTTTGCCTTTATTTTTTTTTAAAATCAATTAAAATATACGTTTTTTAAAGGATTTTGACATTATTTGTCGAAGTATAAGTTATCTGCTGTAAAATAAAGGAATTAATATGAAACAGGCTTGAGGGAAGAACGGGGATAAGAAAATAATTTTCGCTTTTGAAAAAAAGCATATAGGGGGTCGCCACATGAATAAAAATGCACTGTTTGAGTACATGAAAAAGGTAAACAGGGTTAATATCTACAGTTTTTTAGGAATTTCAATAACGCTGTTTCTCATGGCGTTTTTGTCGAATCAAAGTGTATTTTATTTACCGGCAGGAGTTATACTGGCCGGTTCGGGTTTGTCTGCAATAATGGCTTATAAGAAGATACTGGAAAGGTTTATAGGTTACATATGCATACTATGCACTGCATTCACCGCATTTTATGTTACTTACTTTATGGATCATCCATCAAGGCCCCTGGCAATATTCAGTGTGGTGGTTGTAATCAGTTTCTCAGCATTGTACCTGAACAAATTTATTTTTCTGTTTGCAGCGCTTGTTGCAAATATTGGGGGTATTATTTTTCAATACACTTTAAATATGATGTCTGCTAATCAATTTATAAATGTATTGGCGGTTATCAATTTTGTTGTTTTGCTGTTGTATTTACTGACAAAATGGGGAAGCGACCTTGTCATATCGGTAGCTGAAAAAGAAGAGAGGACTTCCATGCTTTTACATAAATTAGAAGAAACAATGAAAATTTTAAAAGAAAATACGGCGCTTCTTGACAAAGATATTGAAAGCAGCAGACTTAATTTGCAAACACTGAATTCAGCAAGCAGTGCCGTGACTGATACTGTCAGGGAACTGGCCAAAGGAGTTACGGAACAGGCGATAAGCATAAGTCAGATAAGCAATATGATTGGAAGTGCTACAGAAAAGGTTTCAGAAACATACGGTTTGTCGAAGAACCTGTTGATGGTATCATCCAGTGCTTCTGAGGCGATTAATGAGAATTACAACAATGTCTTGCATATGGATGAACAGATGAACATAATCAACGGTGCTGTCGGGAAATTGCTTGAAACAGTGGGGGAACTTAATCAAAACACCGAAAGTATTGCTTCTTTTCTTGAAAGCATAAATGATATTGCAGAGAAAACCAACATGCTTGCGTTAAATGCCGCTATTGAAGCTGCAAGGGCCGGAGAAACCGGGAAAGGCTTTGCAGTCGTGGCAGCGGAAGTAAGAAAACTTGCTGAGCAGAGTACCCAGACTGTAAAGCAGATAAATGAAATAACAAGGTCCATCAAGGAAAAGAACCAGACGGTCATGGAAAAAATACTGAATGGAAGCAATGCGGTATCAAAAGGAAAGGAAGCTGCCGCAAGAACAAATGAAAGTTTCGGCAAGATTCAAATAGCTTTCAATGAAATAGACGGATTCATAAAAAACCAGCTTGATGCAATTGAATACATAAATAATTTTATTAACGGGGTCAATATTGAATCAGAGAATATTGCCGGTATTTCCGAGGAACATTCTGCAGCAGTTGAAGAAATATTGGCATCAGTGGAGGAACAGGGTACCAGTATTGAAAACTTGTATAACTTTATGCAGGAAATAAAAAAATCAAGCTCAAATTTGCAGGTAATGTAAACCTGCCTGGCAAAAGGTAACCGGTGAGAGCTACAAAGATATTTGAGTATATTCTATCCGCTGCTGAAGTGTACCAGGGTTAAGTGACAGGCAGGTTTTAGAGGTCTTAACTTTATTGAGCCACTTATGTTTGAATTTTGACCACTTTAGTTTACCCCTCTTCAAAAAAAAAATTTACTCTGCTAACATTAACATATAAGTTGGAAAAACTTCGCAGATGGCGAAGAAATAATGGTTAAGGGGGTAAATTAATGAAGAAGGTTTTAAGCGCACTATTGGTAGTATTGCTTCTGGCCGGTACTATGGCTGGATGTACTACTGGCGGCACAAGCGATGCTACCGAAAAGAAAGATGCCGGTAGTACTACAGGAGCTGACAGTGTAAAGGCTGTCTATATCGAGGCTCCGTATAAGGCTGCAGATGAGGAGGCTCTTACAAGGGAAATCCTCAAACCGGTTTTTTATGAAAACAAGAATGGCCCAACAATCGGGGTCACTCTGGTAGGAGTAATCCAGATAGGGGACATGTACTTCAGAGACTCCAATAACAATCGTCAGTTGGATAGATTCGAAGATTGGAGATTGACCCCTGAAGAAAGAGCCGAGGATCTTGTATCAAGGTTAACATTAGAAGAGAAGGCAGGTCTCGTGTTAAACACTCTAATGGCAAGTCCCGGAGTCATCAATCTTGAAGATGCAATGGTTGACGGAAAAGTTGATTTCAAAAAAATTGCCGGAGAAACAGAAATCGATCCCAACAATCCATATGCCAGCGCCAGCACATCATTCTCGTACAAATCTGTATTGATAGGCGTAAGAGCAGGAGTTGCCCGTAGGAATTCAGCAGGGGCTGTTTTCGCGTATTTCAACAATGCTTTGGAGCAATGTGTTGAATATGCTGCAATAAAAGATGGCGGGGTTGCAATTCCCTATACAATGATAAGCAACCCGATGAGCACAGGTTATCCAAGTTCGCTTGGCATGGCGGCAGCTGTTATGGGAGATGTTGCCGCAGGCGGTGACTACTCATTAATTTCCGACTATGCCAAATACGATGCAAAACTATGGTCGTCAAAAGGTCTGGATTTTATGTACGGACCACAGATTGACTTGCTAACAGATCCCAGATGGAGCAGAAACAGCGGAACATATGGTGAAGTGCCGGAAGTTGTGGCAAATATTATAACTGAACTGGTAAAAGGTTATCAAAACGGTACCAATGGTCTTGATAAAGACTCCATCTCTCTTGCAGCCAAGCATTTCCCCGGAGACGGTGCTGCCGAAAACGGATTTGAATCCCACAACTATATAGGACAATGGAGACTGTATCCTACGGAAGGTTCATTGGAAAAATACCAGTTGGTGGCATTCCAGGCGGCAATAGATGCCAATGTAGGAGCAATTATGCCAGGGTACAGCCGTCCCACCAGGGATGGTGTCAGAAGCGCATCTCAGACTTATAGAGGTGTTAAAGTTGACGGAGAGGAAATTGGTAACGCATATAATCCTACAGTACTTCAAACCCTTTTGAGAGGTGCGATGGGATTTAAAGGTGTCATCAATACCGACTCCGGAATCATTTCCAATCAGACATTTGGTGCTGAGGATTTATCAGTTGAGGAAAGGATTGCAGCATGCATTGAAGCCGGTACTGATGTAATTGGTGACAGATGCAACATACAGGATGTAATGAACGCAGTAAACAGCGGCGTATTGGATATAAAAGCTCTGGAACGCGCCAACAAGAGCAAAATCACCATGATGATGAAAATGAACAGATTTGATAATCCTTATGTTGATCCGGATAATGCAGATAAGGTTGAAAAAGAAGTCTTTGCAGCAATCGAAGATGATATCATCGAAGCCAACAGGAAGTCATATGTACTTCTCAAAAACAGCAACAAGGCATTACCGCTTAAAGAAGCTTCAAAAAAAGTATTTGTAAAGGTTATAAGAGGAGCTTCAAGCGGAAGAGGAGGTTCACAGGGAGATCCGGCAGCACCCTACAAGGAACTGTTCACAGCTGAAGGGTATACTATAGTAGATGATTACAATGAAGCAGACATTGCATTCCTGTACGTCAGCCCGTCCCTGAACAACTCTCAACAGATGGCTGTTATAGACCTTGTTGAAGGAATACAGGTGGATGAACGAAATTATCCGGACAGCCAGGAACTGACAGGAAATAAAATTATTTGCACAACGGCTGCAGGCATTAATGATGTACCGGCAATTGCAGAATCAGTACATGGCAGGGGCGGAAAGGTTATTGCAGTTGTAAATTTCTCAAATCCCTGGATTTTGACCAACCTTGAACCCTATTGCGACGGACTGTTTGGACAATTTGGCGGATCCAATACGGCAATGATGGATGTAATTACTGGCAGATACAATCCCACCGGAAAGCTTCCGATGACTTTGGTATCTTCCAATGAAGTGATTGCGGTTGAATGGCTAACTGAGAAAGGCGTAACATACGAAAAATGCGTATCGCCCAATGATGTTCCCGGCTATGACAAGGATCAGTATATTGACAAGGACATCCTTGCAAAAGTCAAAGGCGGAAGTTATGCTTACTGTGACTCAGAGGGTAATTACTATCGTGCATGGTTCGGACTTAGTTATTAAAGCAATATAAATTATTGATTCCACTTGAGCCGCCGCAGACGAATTCTTCTGATGCAGCGGCTCTTGTTGGAATAATAATGAGTTAAGGAGGAATGATATGTTACGCAAATCAGGTTTGTGGCGTGGACTGGCTGCTATCAGTGTATTTCTTTTCGGGCTTTCGATTATAGCAGGAAATGTATTGGAAAGCTATTCAGCTACCATTGATACATTTTTGGGGACTCACAGTCAGGTCTTTCAATCTGAAAGTTCAGAATCGGACCCTCTTTACAACAAATTTTTACCGTCGGAAGAAGTACTTAATCCGGATGGAACAGGAAATTCCAGGGCTCTGATTTTGAAAGCAATAAGATTGGGGCGTGAACAGGCTGCAGAAGGGTCAGTGTTGCTTAAAAACGATAAAAGCAACGGCGGAGGACTCCCCCTTAAGGAGGGAGCAGCCATAACTCTCTTCGGAATTCGTTCCAGCACACCCATTGTGGGTTCTGCATTTGGGGTTAAGGCCCACGGACCATATATTAATCTGGAGCAAGCCCTTTCATCAGATAAAACAGATTTTGCACATACTATGACAGCAAATTACAGTACAAGCGAGGGAAGACGTGTAAACACAACAAAGAAATGGACAGGGGAAGAATTTGAATTTGACGGTGCAGGATTTACAATCAATCCAACTATGTCCGGTGTTTACAAAATATTAAGTGCAACTTACCAATTGGCTGAGAATGATCTTGTTTCAGAAACTTACAACCCATATGAACCTTCTGTTTCAGAGATTGAAAATGTAAACCCTAACTTCAGAGACAGCTTCACCCAATATAATGATGCAGCGATTGTTGTAATATCCAGACCCAGTGGCGAGTCAACAGATTTTTTGCCCGGCGGCGTTGAACCGGGAATCGGAGCTAAAGAACCTCTGGCATTGACAACAAACGAAAAAGATGCCATCAAGCTTGCAAAGGAATGCAGTGATAACGTTATTGTTCTGTTGAATACATCTTCTGCGATAGAAATCGGGGAACTCAAGAATGATCCGGAAATTGACGCCATTCTCTGGATAGGAGCCCCTGGCAATTATGGTTTTCTTGGGGTTGCAGATATTTTGTCAGGCAAAGTAAGTCCCTCCGGCGGACTTTTTGATATTTTCCCTACATATAACATGTCAGCTCCTGCCATGCAGAATATGGGAAGATTTTCCTATACCAATGCCAAGGATGTAATTACAAGAGGTGGAGGTAGATTTGGCGGCGATGTAGGACAGTATCTGATGGAAGCAGAAGGCATTTATGTTGGTTATAGATATTATGAGACCCGTTATTATGACTGTGTAATGGGGCAGGGAAATGCTAAATCGAGTGCTGGAACTTTCGCATCAGAGGGTGCCTGGGATTATGCCAAAGAAGTGGCATACAGTTTTGGCTTCGGCCTTTCTTATACTAATTTTAAGTTTGCGTTTGCAGATGAACCCGTATTAAAAGTATCCACAAATGAGAAGGGTATTCCCTCCGGTACCATGACATTCAAAGTCAAGGTAACAAATACCGGAAACATGGCTGGAAAGACCAGTGTACAGATTTACGGGCAGGCACCTTATTTAAAGGGAGGCGTTGAAAAATCTGCAATTCAATTGTTGAACTTTGACAAGACGCGGACACTTCAACCCGGTGAATCTGAAACAGTAGAAATCGTCGCGGATCTGCAATATATTGCATCCTATGATTCCAAACATGATAATGGCGACGGTACCTTCGGCGCATATATAATGGATCCCGGGAAGTATTATTTTGCAGTAGGGAATGGTGCTCATGATGCATTGAACAATATCCTGGCGCTGCAGGGAGCAAATCCGGCGGTAATGGTAGGTGAGGGAAATGCAGAAATGGCTTATGAAATAGAAATTACTGAAAAAGAAATACCAAAGACCTTTTTCTCAGTAACAAAAACAGGCGCCAGGGTTTCAAACAGGTTGGATTATTCAGACTGGAATTATTTCCAGGAAGGCGAAGTTACATACCTGTCCAGAGCCGACTGGGAAGCAACATGGCCCAGGACTTATGATGATTTGACGCTTAAAAACAAGCAGTTGATTGACTATCTGAACGGGCATTATTACACCATAGCAACAAATGACAACACTTCAAAAATAGAATGGGGAAAAGATAACGGCATACTTTTCTATGAGATGTATGGAGTGGACTTTGATGATGAAAAGTGGGAAAGATTGCTGAGCAGCATGACCCTTGAAGAAGCCATGTATCTTGTCACCTACGGCGGACCCAGCATTCCCGCTGTACCGTCTATCGGTATAGTGGAAGCCTATTTGACTGAAAATGCAGGCAATGGTATACAAGTTAGCCTGCAAGCAAACAAGGATCCAAATGCACCCTGGGCAATAAAAGCTGATGATCCCAATGCGGAATGGCATCCGGGAGTATTTGGAAATGCGCCGCTGGTAGCATCAACATTCAATCCTGATTTTATGTACCGCATAGGACAGTTTGTAGGAGAAGAGTCCCTGTTTACAGGAATTTCAATTTTATGGGGACCTGGATTGAATACTCATCGTCATGCTTATAATGGACGTAATGGAGAGTATTATTCCGAAGATCCGGTCCTGTCCGGTATATGTGCAATGGAGTTTGCAATTGGAGCACTGGATTATGGACTTATTGCTGCACCGAAACATTTTGCCTTCAACGATCAGGAGACAAACCGAAGTGGTGTTGCGCCATACATGACTGAGCAGCGTGCCCGTGAGATTGAACTGCGTGCTTACCAGTATGCAGTCGAAGCATCCAAATATGATACGGAGGAATACGATGCAAGCATGTTGGGACTCATGGTTTCCCTCAGCAAAATAGGTCCTGTGGAATGTACCGCCAGCAGAGAACTTATGACGGATATTCTGCAGACTGAATGGGGTTTCAAAGGTTATGCGGTAACAGATATTTATGATGATACGGATATTTACGCGGCTGTTTTAACATCCGGAACAACCTGTTATGACATGCGGGGACTTTCCGGCTTCGGTACAACGGTAAAATTGGAGACTGACTCGAATTTTGCCAGCCAGATTGACGGATCTGTTGTAAATCCGGCAATGTTTGACGGCGACCTCTTTGCCCAGATGTCAATAAGGTCCTCCGCCCATAAAAATTTGTATGTGCTCAGCCGCAGCAACCTGATGAATCGCTACAATAGCAGCACACGCATTGTAAAGCAGATGACCTGGTGGAGATCTGCATATTATGGAGCAATCATCGGCACCGGTGCATTTACTTTGATTTTCCTTCTCTTATATTTGCTGTCTTTAAAGAAAAATATCAAGGAGGGCAGACTACATGTTTGATATAAAAGATAAGAAATATAAAAGCGGTTTTGGAGCTATCCTGACTTATATTGCCTCAGTGTTAAGCTTTGCAGGGATTGTCATGATGATTGTAGCATCCAGCATCAGCAAAGCCTATGCATTTTATTCATTAACACTCATGTTGATTCTGGCAGTGGCGGGAATGCTCCTTGTGGTGCTTGCATCATATTTACCGTTGAAAAAAGGCAACTTTGATCTGTACAGTACTCTTTCAATCTTGATTGCCATTGTCCTCTTTATGATGGATATACGGTATATGATCAATGAACGTATTCTTTTGATCTCGGGGTTGTTTACTTATAATGCCGGCAGCACAATTGGCTGGAAAATATTCTATGCAACAATTGCCTCAATTGCGTGTTTTCTGCTCTCAATTTTCTCTCTGATAGTTGCTTCTTTTACCAGAGCGGTTAAGGAAGACAAGTTAAAAGTGCATTAAAGAGCCAGTGAATAGTCTATGAAGGAAAAAATGTATAAAGGGAAGGGCAAACCCTTCCCTTCTTCCACAAGACTGTCCCGGAACACAACCCCTTGATGCAAAACTGTCCCGGTATACAATCTCTTGACATATATTAACGCGTAATATATATTTTAACTGTTGGGAGTTGGAGACTATGTTAAGCGTATCAATTGTTGAGGATGATCCAATCTGCAGGCAACAGCTCAAGGACTATGTTCTCAGGTTTGAAAAAGAACAGGCTAAAAATATTGTAATAAGTGAATTTTCTGACGGAGTTGAATTATTACAAAAGTATAACAAAAACCTTGATATTATTTTGCTGGACATAGGCTTGCCCAACTGTAACGGTTTAGAGGCAGCGAAAAGAGTCAGAAAAGTTGATCAGGATGTTGTTATAATTTTTATTACCAATATGTCACAGTATGCGGTCAAGGGCTATGAAGTGGATGCTTTGGACTTCATTCTCAAGCCGGTTAATTATGATTCTTTCAGCGTACGTTTTACAAGAGCGATAAATCGGGTTAAAAAGAAAAAAAAAGGATATGTGCTGCTTAATATAAAAAATAACTCAGTCAAAAAAATCGAGACCGATCAGATTTTGTATATTGAAAGTCAGAAGCATTTTCTTGTTTATCACACTGAAAAAGGTGACTTTACCGTCAGGGGAGCACTGAAAAAGGTTGAGGAAGAGTTATCTCAATACAACTTTGCTGAGTGCAATCATTGGTACCTGGTAAACCTTCAGCATGTTTCAGAGATCAATGACGGAATAGCTTATGTAGGTGATTTTAAACTTGAGATAAGCCGTCGCAAACAGAAATCATTTATGGAAGCATTTACCAGATACATGGGGGATAGTATCTAATGTATACTGCTGTTAAATTTCTTGAACTCTTGAAAAGCTTTTTTACTTTGTGGTGCACAAGCTTTATTTTTGTTTATCCTTTAAAACACAAGGATTATTTCTGGTTAAAATTTGCAGCAATAACTGTACTTTTTGCAGTCGCCGCATTGATTGTGGATTTACTGAATCTTGGCATAATTGAGGCAACAATAATTGCATATTTGCTCTGTGCATTTATTTTTGCCACCCTGGCTAAAAACAGATGGAAAGAAGTAATATATTGCAGTATATGGAGTGTATGCACCTGCAAGCTGCTTCTGGGAGTCTGGAGTGTTATACTGGGTTTGTCAGGAAGACCTGTTGTCATCACATCATATAAAGCCGGATTGGCGTATTTAATATATCTTATTGTTGCCTGTACATTGATTGGTTTGACATTAGCCCGTTTTATGCCCGTAAAGAAGGAATATCATATCGGACCAAGACAATTCACGTCTTCCGTATTACTGCTGGTGATTTTTGAATTGATGGATTATATTATGTATTCCCACAGCTATATATCAAATAATATTATAATGGCAGTGTTGATTGTCGGTGGGCAGCTTTATTGTCTGACGGTTATGTATTTGCAGCAAACCCTGTTTACCAAAAGTTCAATGAGGAATGAACTTGAGACTTTAAACTTATTACTGAAAAGTAAAAAGGAGCAATATGAACTGTCAAAGGAGACCATACAAATCATCAATCAAAAATGCCATAATCTTAAACACCAGATTGCTGCATTCAGGCATATTGTTCAGGAAGACAAAAGGAATGAATTTATAAGGGAAATTGAAAATTCCGTTGATATTTATGATTCCATGGTGCATACAGAAAATGAAGCCCTGGATGTAATATTGACCGAAAAGAGCCTTTACTGCAAAAAGAACGGCATTCATATAAACTGTGTGGCGGATGGAAAGCAGATGGGCTTTATTGAACCGGTTGATTTATATACTATTTTTGGAAATGCATTGGACAACGCTATAGAAAGCGTTATGAAAATTGAAAATAAAGATAAGCGCTTTATTGATGTAAGCGTGCATGTAAAACAAAAGTTTCTGGTAATATCAATTATTAATCCTTTTGAAGAAAACCTGGAATTCCATGACGGATTGCCATTGAGCACCAAGCCAAGTGACGGTTATCACGGATATGGTTTGAAAAGCATTCGATATGCTGTATCCAAATATAACGGATATATAACAATAGATGAAAAGAATAAATGCTTCACTTTGACAATATTAATTCCTCTTGCACAAAGAAATTAAAACTCTAATAGTGAATCAATTTGTGCATACCACTTTTGTAATATTAACCGCCACTTCTGCAACTGTAATTGACACATATCCATGCAAAATAATAAGATAACCTTGCAATCTTCATTTCCTATAAAAAAAGAAATCAAAGGAGAACGTGCTTTAAAACGAGATGAGAAGGATAATTAATTTGAACGAGAATTGGAATTTTAAGAAGCCCGGTTCAAACGAAGAAATAATTGATGTACCGCACACTTGGAATGCCTTTGACGGACAGGACGGAGGAAATGATTATTTTCGAGGAGAATGCATCTATAGAAAGGCTTTTGAAGCTCCGGAAATTGATTTTAATAATGAAGAGGTCTACATTCAGTTTGCAGGCGTCAACGCATCAGCCAAAGTATTTATTAACAATACTGAAGTAGGTCATCACAACGGTGGGTATTCCACATTTCGAATAAACATTTCCAGGCATATCAAGAAGGAAAACTTGCTTGAGGTAAGAGTTGACAATGGTGTCAATGATTATGTTTATCCTCAAATGGCGGACTTCACATTTTACGGCGGTATATACAGGGATGTGGACTTGATTGTGGTGTCAAAGGAACACTTTGATTTGGATTTTTACGGTGGTCCCGGCATTAAGGTAACACCGTCTGTTGAAGGCGGTACAGGTATAGTCCGTGTCCAAACTTACTATGATGGCCCCGGTGAAGTTCACGTTTCCATATTTGACAGGGATGGGAAGAAAGTGGCCGAGGGCACCGGCAAAGATTCAACTTTATCCATACCGAATGTCCGTCTTTGGGATGGAGTAAAGGATCCATACCTTTATAAAGCCATGGCTGTGCTCATGGTGAGCAATAATCCAACGGACACGGTTGAGACCAGGTTCGGCGTAAGAACATTTGAAATAGACCCGAAGAAGGGCTTTTTTCTAAACGGCAGGCCTTATCCCCTGAGAGGAGTATCAAGGCATCAGGATTGGCTTGGTATAGGAAATGCATTAAAAAAAGAACATCACGAAAAGGATATGGAGATAATTAAAGAAGTCGGTGCAAACGCCATAAGACTGGCGCATTACCAGCATGACCAGTATTTCTATGATTTGTGTGATGAAGCCGGGCTGATTGTTTGGGCAGAAATTCCATATATTTCTTCCCATATGAACAATGGTATGGATAATACAATCAGCCAGATGAAAGAATTAATTGCTCAAAACTATAATCATCCTTCCATTATAACCTGGGGAATATCAAATGAAATAACAATCTGCACAAAAGATAAGAAAAGCATGTATAAAAACCATATGATTTTAAATGACCTTTGCCACGAATGGGATCCTACCAGACCTACTACATTGGCTGTTTATGCAGCGTGCAGCATATTCAATCCCACTGTACATATTACTGATGTTGTCGGATATAATTTTTATCTTGGATGGTATGTGCCGGGAAAATGGTTAAATGATGCATTTCTTAAGCTTTTCCATTTATTTTTCCCAAACCGGTGTCTCTGTTATTCTGAATATGGTGCAGAGGGAATGCCAAATCTTCATTCAAAAAGAGGTCGAAGAGGTGACCATTCTGAAGAGTACCAGGCTAAATACCATGAATATATGCTGAAATGCTTCAAGAGGTATCCTTATCTTTGGGGGACATTTTTGTGGAATATGTTTGATTTTGGTTCCGATGCAAGAGACCAGGGTGGCGTTCCCGGCAGGAATCATAAGGGTCTGGTAACCTTTGACCGGAAAATCAAAAAAGACAGTTTTTATCTTTACAAAGCCTGGTGGACAGATGATCCCTTTGTGTACATATGTGGAAGACGCTATAGGTACAGAAATGAAAAGGTTACTACGGTAAAGGTTTATTCTAACCAACCGGTGGTGGAACTATATAACAACGGTGTTCTTGTTGAAACCAAAAAGGCTGATAAAGTCTTCGTGTTCAAAGTACCTTTGGAAGACGAAAACAATATTCTGGCAGTAGCGGGAGACAGTAAAGACAGTATCACAATCAACAAGGTTCAAAAATTTTACAAACCATACAGACTAAAAAAATCAAAAAGCAAAAATTGGGTAAACCTTTAAAATTGAAAAGAATGTGTATTCAAGTTTAGTAATACAATTTTTAAAGGGGGAAATATCATGGAACAGCAAAACAACCAGACAGCCGGGGTAAACCGGGCCAAGTACTGGCAGATCCTGTTATTTTCTTTTAATAACGGTGCAACAAATGTTTATTTCATTTTAACGATGACATATGCTGTTTATTATGCAAACAGCGTATTGGGTCTTGCATTGCTGTTTGCAACATCAATGGTTACCGTTATGAGAATATTTGATGGAATAACCGACCCGATAATTGGTGTGGTTGTTGACAGAACCAATGGAAGATTTGGCAAATTCCGTCCTTTTATATTCTTTGGCAATATTATCATGATAATAAGTGCTCTGCTGATGTATTTTGGAACAAGACTGATTCCGGAAGGAATGGGATTTCTGAAATACGTATTGTACACATTGTTTTTTGCATTATATGTTATTGGTTATACTTTTCAGACATCTTGCACCAAAGCCGGTCAAACCTGTATTACCAACGACCCCAAGCAGCGTCCATTGTTTACATTGTTCAATACAGCCGCTTCATTGGTGGGGATGGGAGTAATTCAGGTTTTTGCTGTTATAGTCGGAGGAAGGTATGGTTACGGGAGTGCTGAATTCTTTAATATTATAGTGCCTTTGGCAATAGTTATTTCTTTTGTATTGACGGTGCTGGCCATTATTGGAATCTGGGAGAAAGACAAGGAAGAGTTCTATGGTATCAGCAAAGAACAGGAAAAAGTAAATTGGAAAGAATACAAGGAAATTTTGCTTCGGAATAAAGAACTGGGAATGCTGATAATAGCAGGGGCAGGGAGCAAATTTGCAATGTCGGTTGCCACTAATACGGCAGTTTCGTGCATGTTGTACGCTTCAATGATGCAAGATTACAATGGTCTTTATTTACCATTTTACGCCATTGGTTTTGCAGCTTCCGTGCCATTTTTCCTTTTGTCGTTGAAAACAGCGCAAAAAAGAGGGCAGAAGTTTTCATTGGTCAGGTATACATCAATTGCATTGACTTTTTACATAGGGGTATTGGTATTATTATCAATCTGGCAACCAGGCAACCCCAATACTATGCTTTCTTTGAAATCGCTGAATATTTACACCATATTGTTCCTGTTGTTTTACGGAATAGGTTATGGTTCATATTATTGCACGGCAGATATGGTTATACCAATGATTGCTGATTGTACTGATTATGAGGTATACCGTTCCGGAAAATATGTTCCGGGCATTATTGGTACTGCTTTTTCACTGATTGACAAACTGGTATCTTCACTAAGTGCTACCATAGTAGGTCTGGCAGTTATGATTCTTGGATTTAAAACCCTTCCTGATGTACATACTGCATATGTCGGGGGGATGAAATGGATTGTAGTTGCACTGTTTTGCGTAGTGCCCATGCTTTCATGGTTGGCTACGCTAATTGCAATGAAGCACTATACACTATCCGGAGAAAAGATGGCAGAGATTCAAAAAGTTAACGCAGAGAGAAAAGAAGCAATTGCAGCAGGAATGAGTCTTGATGAAGCTTTGGCAAAATTCAGATAAAAACATGCAAATCCAAAAAATATGTGTGAAACGGATAAATCACTTGCTGTTACGCATTTGATATGCGGAAGCGTTTTTTGATATATTAGATACTATAGATAATTTGATAAGGCAACGATCTGTTGATTTATTTTAACTTTACAGGGGGATTTTATGAAGTTATTGTCTATAGTGGTTCCATGTTATAACTCGCAGGAATATATGAGAAGATGTATTGATTCACTTCTACCTGGCGGAGAAGAGGTAGAAATCTTGATCATAAATGACGGCTCAAAAGACGATACTGCAAGTATAGCTGATGAGTACGGTAAAAAGTATCCTGCCCTGGTAAAAGTCATACACCAGGAAAACAAAGGGCATGGCGGTGCTTTAAATACAGGCATACAAAATGCATCCGGTATGTATTTAAAAGTGGTTGACAGTGATGACTGGGTGGACTATACGGCGTATATAGCAATTCTTGAGAAACTTAGGGAGCTGTTGGATATGGAAATACCCGTTGACATGCTTATAAGCAATTACGTCTATGAAAAAGCAGATGCAAGGCAAAAAACAGTTATACAGTACAGAAATATCCTGCCTGAAAACCGGATTTTTACATGGGATGAAATGGGAACCTTCAGAAAAGGCAAGTATATAATAATGCATTCAATAATTTATAAAACGGATGTATTGAGAGCATCCGGCCTGAAACTGCCTGAGCACACATTTTATGTAGATAATTTGTTTGCATATATTCCTTTAACCTGTGTTAAAACAATGTATTACATGAATGTAAATTTCTATCGGTATTTTATCGGCCGTGAAAACCAGTCGGTAAACGAAAAAGTCATGATAAGCAGAATTGACCAGCAGATTAAAGTTAATAAATTAATGTTTGATCTTGTGGATTTAAATATAATTTCGAACAAAAACATGCAAAGATACATGTTTCATTACCTTGAAATTATAACAATAATAAGTTCGGTTCTTTTAATTCGTTCAGGCACAAGGGAGAACTTGCTGAAAAAGCGGAAACTGTGGGATTATATAAAGAAAAAGGATTATAGACTGTACTTCAGGCTGAGAAACGGATTAATGGGTACAATGGCCAACCTCCCGGGAAGAACCGGGCGACTGGTAACTGTAACAGCGTATAAATTGGCTCAAAAGGTAGTTGGTTTCAATTAAATAATTTTTATAAGTTGCAGTCATAAAACTGATTTTATAGAGGTAAAAAATGAAATATGATTATTTAATAGTAGGAGCAGGATTGTTTGGTGCTACTTTTGCATATGAAATGAATAAGAGAGGAAAAAAATGCCTGGTAATAGACAAAAGGAAACATGCAGGAGGCAATATATACTGTGAGCAGTTAAACGGTATAAATGTACATAAATATGGAGCCCATATATTTCATACAGATGATAAGGGGATTTGGGATTATGTAAACCAATTTGCCGAGTTTAACCGTTATACACATTCACCAATTGCAAACTACAAAGGGGAGATATACAATCTGCCCTTCAATATGAATACTTTTAATAAATTATGGGGTGTTGAAAAGCCCGAAGAAGCCAGAAAAATTATAGAAAGACAAAGAAGAGAAGCGGGTATAGACAACCCCGGGAATCTTGAAGAACAAGCAATATCTTTGGTCGGTACGGATATATACAATAAACTGATAAAAGGATATACCGAAAAGCAATGGGGCAGAAAAGCTGTTGAGCTTCCTGCCTTTATTATAAAAAGGCTGCCTGTAAGGTTTACTTATGACAACAATTACTTCAATGACAGATATCAGGGCATTCCGGTGGGAGGGTATAATGCAATAATTGAAAAGATGTTGGAAGGTGTTGATACCAGGCTTGGTGCTAATTACTTTGACCATAAAGATGAGCTTGATGATATGGCTGTCAGAATTTTATACACAGGGATGATTGATGAGTTCTATGAATACAGATATGGCCCTCTGGAATACAGGAGCCTGCGCTTTGAAACTGAAGTACTGGAAATTGATAATTATCAGGGCAACTCAGTTGTTAACTACACTGATACAGATACACCTTATACGAGAATTATAGAACATAAGCATTTTGAGTTTGGAACTCAAAGCACCACAGTAATCACCAAAGAGTATCCTATCGAATGGAAAAGAGGATATGAACCTTACTATCCTGTTAATGATGATAATAATAATGAATTGTTCAGTCGATACAGAAGACTGGCCGATAAAGAGAAAAATGTCTTATTTGGCGGCAGGCTTGCTGATTACAAATATTATGATATGCATCATGTGATTAAGAAAGCTCTGCAAGCTGTTGAAAAAGAATGCTGCAGATATTGATATGTGTATTAGGGATATACTTTTTGTTTTAAAGTTGTTTCTTTTGATGAAACAATTTTTTTTATTATAGGCTTTAGCCTGTTGAGCATGAAGCGAGTTTCACTACAGAGAAATGAGCCATGCGAAACGATAAACCACCCGTTATGCGGGTGCGCAACAGAAGTTATACAAAAAAATCACCTTTCCGTTATAATAGAAGTGTTCAAGCTACTATTAATAACGAAAGGAAAGGTGATTTTGCTTATTATTCATAAAGTAATCACTTTCAAAGAAAACACCAATCTCATCAGTGCAAAGCGAAAAAACAGTAACTGACAAGATGCAGCAAAGAACTAATTTTATATTCAGTATTATGAACAATCAAATACTGTGGGAAATATTACTGATTATAAGGGATGGTCATAAAAATTTATAAAAATCCTCCGGCAGTCTGATACTATCTTTATTCTCCGCGGCATTGCAATAAATATTTGTTTTTGTTAGAATTTTGCTATCAGTGCATAATATGATATACTATAAGGAAAGTTTGAGAATGGTCGAAACTTAATAATCCTTATGTAGAGATGGGCAGGTCATTTCATACCTTATAGCAAGGAGAGGGTAATATTTGAACAAAAGTTCCGAAAAAAAAACTGCCGATTTTAATACTCTGGAAGAAACAAAGGAGAAAAAATCGGGAAATATTAACTGTGCGGTTGTTATCCCATCTTTAAATCCAATACCTGATTTACCAGTATATGTAGAAAAGTTAATCGACAGGGGTGTTCCTGAAGTCATAATTGTGAATGACGGCAGCAAACAGGATTATGATGGCATTTTTCGTGAAATGGAACAAATGGAGCATTGTACTGTATTAAAGCATAATTATAACCGCGGCAAAGGCCGGGCTCTTAAGACGGCTTTTTCATATTTTATCCGGAATTTTTCCGATATGGATGGTGTGGTTACAGCAGATGCCGACGGACAGCATTCGGTTGATGATGTGATTAAAATTTGCAATCTGCTTACTGAAAGAAAAGATGTTTTGTTATTGGGAGTTCGCAACTTTAAGGAAAACAACGTACCCAAAAGAAGCTATATAGGCAACATGCTGACCAGTAATATTTTTCATTTTCTATATGGATGTTGGTTAAATGATACACAAACCGGACTTCGGGGCATACCTTCAGGGCAGCTTTCGGAAATCATAAAATTAAAGGGCGAAAGATACGATTTCGAAATTAATATGCTGATTTATGCAAAATTCATAAATCTGGGCATATCTACCATACCGATTGATACATTGTATTTTGATAACAATTCGGGTTCCCACTACAATACCTTCAAAGATTCAGCCTATATCTTCTGGCGGCTAATTTCAGGGTTAATAAAGTATTATCTGCTTCCATTCATAAAAAAAACGTTCAAGGCCGGTATTAAGCAAAACCTATCAGAATGAAGAGGGATTAATATTGAATAAGAACATAGATAAAGGTCTGTTTCATTTTTGCAGGTTGCTGGTACGCATATTTACTCCACGCTATAATGTTATACGGAAGGACAAACCGGTTTTACCATCCGTTTATATTGTGCATCACCAGAATCTTTGGGGTCCGATTATCAGCTTTGGCTGGTTGGATGTGCCGGCAAGGATTTGGGTATTAAGCGTTTTTTTCAGTTTCAGGGAATGTTTCAGACAGTATTACGATTACACCTTTACAAAACGCTATGGTGTCCCAAAATTTCTGGCAGGAATTATTGTTGCCCCCCTGGCACTGATTGTATCAGGGATAATACGGGCTATAAAAGCAATTCCCGTTTTTCGTGGTTCCAGAAAAATTGTCGATACCTTCAAAATGAGTATGTCCGCCCTTGAGGAGAACCACAACCTTATTATATGCCCGGATATTGATTATACCGATAAAAGCTCCAATGTAGGGGAAATTTACCAGGGCTTTTTGCACCTTGAAAAGAAGTACAGGGAAAAAACAGGGAAGCATGTTGCATTTGTTCCATTACGGATTGATATGGATAAACACTGCATTATTGTGGGTGATGCTGTTTATTTCAGTGATGAAGACAGTTTCAGAAACGACAGGACAAATGTATACAACAGGCTGAAAAGCCATATGGGAGCAAGTAACTGAGTTAAACTTTCAAACATTTATATAGACAAATAATATGTCAATTACATAATCAATATAATAAACAATGCTAACCGGACAAAGGAGGAAGCAACAATGCATGAACCGTTGCAAAAGTATATGAAGGTCGGTATTATACACTTTATGGCCTACCCTGAAACCATGAAGGGTGAGGGGCCGATTTTTGAAACTGTTAAAAGAATTGCATCTGATGATTATTTTTCAGCTGTGGAAATAACATGGATAAAGGATTCTGAAACAAGGCGGAAAGTCAGGGAGATACTTGGACAAAGTCATATGACAGTGGCTTATGGGGCCCAACCCAGGCTGCTTACCACCGGGCTTAACATTAATGACCTGAATGAAAAAGGCAGGGAAAAAGCTCTTTGTTCCCTCAAGGAAGGAATTGACGAAGCTTATGAGCTGGGCGCCCAAAGCTTTGCGTTTCTTAGCGGAAGGTATGAAGAGGAGACAAAGGAGAAGTCTTACGACGCATTGGTGGAGTCTACAATTGAATTGTGCAATTACGCCAAATCCAAAGGTGATATGAAAATTTCCCTTGAGGTTTTTGATTATGATATAGATAAAAAGTCGCTGATTGGGCCTGCCTGGCTTGCCAAGAGATTTGCTGAAGATATTAAAAAAACCTGCGGTAATTTTGGCCTTTTGGTGGATCTGAGCCATCTTCCTCTTTTGAGGGAAACTTCCAGAGAAGCGATTTTACCGGTAAGGGAGCACATTATACATGCCCATATAGGTAATGCTGTTATGAAGGACCCCTCATTTGCAGCTTACGGAGATGCCCATCCCAGATTCGGGTTCCCAAACAGCGAGAATGATGTCCCTGAGCTTGTTGAGTTTTTAAGAGTGCTTTTGGAAATAGGTTTTTTTAATACAATGGAACCGCCGGTACTAAGTTTTGAAGTTAAACCCTGGGGCAATGAAGATCCGGAAGTGGTTATTGCAAGCTCAAAGAGGGTTTTGAATGAAGCCTGGGCCAGGGTATGAAATTGTTATGTGACAGGGGATTATCGCAGGCATTTAACGGGTGGAAAGAGTAAAGGGCAGATTCCCGTTTTGAAACAAGATTGCATCAGGTGTTCAAATGAAGCAAGGGTATTAGTTTGCTATTTGAGCATAATATTATCGATGGTTACTTTCTTTTGGACACCGAGCATGTTTTTCAAGTCTGAAAGATTACCTATGGAGTACTTGCGGCAGCATTTTTTGCAGGCTGACTGCCTGGCTTTATATCCATAACCTATTTTTGTTAATGTATGTAATTTAAAGAAAAATCTAAGCTTATACCTTTTGCACAAGGAGCATTTCGGGAAAAGGTCAGGGATGAAGAATATAATAATCAGTAAAACAGCCGGGATAAGGATTGCAAAAGATATGTCCATGTTTTCCTCCGCTCACGAATAAGCCATGTCTGGCAAACTAAAGTGACAGTTATCTGAAAACACTAAATAATCTTTTTAAAAAACTGCCCTTTTTTCTTTTCCGCCAGTTGGTTATTGCTTTGTCAACTTCCTGAAAATGTTCGCTCAGTTTGTATTCTATTTTGCGGGCACTGTTCTCAATACATGCGCCAAGTTCCAGTTTTGTTTTCATAATTTCTTCAGAAAAATATTCCTTAATAGATTTTACCTCGCAACTTATGCTTTTATTAATCTGCATCTTTAAATCTTCAAAAAAACAGTTGATATTTTCATAATACCTTTCAGGCATCACTATATTTTCCCGCACAGCCAATACACTGGAATCATTTTGATTATCCTGTACAATTGGAGATAAATCGCCAAGCATGTTTCCGGATTGAAGAATTTTCTTTATTGCTTTTATCTCCAGACCTTCTTCTCTCATTGATTTTATTTGATACAACAAGTTTGTATGTTCGGCAGTGTAATACCGCCTGCCCCTTTCATCCCGTGGGACAGGGATCTCAAACTCTTTTTCGTAATACCTCAGGGCATGATCGGTTAATCCAAGTTCCTTGCTGAGTTCGGTAATACTGTAACTATCCTTTATAACATCCATAAAATTTACCCCCGGGAAAATTAATACCTGCTTTTGAAATATCAATGTATATAATAGCACTTAACAGATAAAATGTAAAGTTTTGGGAAATATGAAAGGGAAATACCGGTGAAAAACTACTTAAGCATATTAATAAGGTTGAGCATGTCATCGGGGAGGCGTGCTGCCAGTTTCAGCAAATTACCTGTCTCAGGATGAATGAACTCAACTTTGTGGGAATGCAACGCCTGGCGGTTGATCAACCCGGGTTCCGGTTTTCCATAAAGGGTATCACCTATAAGAGGGTGGGAAATTGCCCTGCAATGAACCCTTATCTGGTGAGTCCTTCCTGTTTCCAGCTCAAACTGAAGCAATGATGCGTTTTTAAACTGAGCAAGCACAGCATAATTGGTTATTGAAGGTGCGCCATCTTCCGAAACAATTCTTTCTATAATGCTGTCGGGGTTTCTTGCTATTGGAAGGCATATTGTGCCCCTGTCATTTTCAAAATTGCCATGCACTATTCCCAGATATTGCTTTTTAAAGGTCTTGTCATTCATCTGTCTGACTAAATGGTTTTGAACATATTGATTTTTAGCAAATACTATTAGACCTGAAGTGTCTTTGTCAAGCCTGCTGACCGGACGCACTTTTATGGACAGACCTTTGCCTGCATAATGATGCATAAGGGCGTTTGCGATAGTGCCATATGGCTGGGAGCATGTCGGGTGAATGATGATCCCAGGCTGCTTGTTGAGGACAATAATGCTTTCATCTTCATAAATAATGTCAATATCAATCATTTGGGGGATGACATTGGGGCTTTCTTCTTCAAAATCAATTTCAGCCGTTATGATATCGCCTGTGCGGACGATATCTATTGTACGGACAAAAGCGTTGTTTTTTAAAATTTTACCTTCGTTGCGCAGTTTGGTTATTAATTTTCCCGAAATTTCAAGCCTGTTTTTCAAAATGTGCCTTACGGCTTTTCCGTCATCCCGGTCTGTTACTTCATATTTTAAAATCATCATATCCACCCTGTACCTGGTACTGATAATTGTATATTATGATTATACATGATCATATCATGAAAAATATTCAAGGGCATTTTTAACCGTATGTTTTGCCTGCTTATGTGCAAAGCCTGGATAAAGATGGTGTTCGCATAAAATTACATTGAAACAACATCAGACAATCGTATTATAACCTGTTTTTGTTTGTCTGGCTATTGAAAAGAGTGATTGGCTTGTATAAAATAGTTTACATAGATGGATTTGAATGGTCATACTAAAGATTAAAAACCTGTGAATCGGAAAGGAACAATATGAACTCAATTGAAGTTGACTATCTCGCAAGTAAAGGTTTTGACAGGCGGATTGTTGATATTTCGCAATCTGCTGAAGCATATATAAAAGGTATCTTCGAAGAAATTTCCAGGGTAAGGGAATATAATCAGTATAAAGTCATCATCGCAATGCAGAAAAGCAAGCTTAGCGATACCCATTTTTCAGGGACCACCGGATACGGATATGGCGACAGGGGCAGAGAGGCCCTTGAGGAGGCTTTTGCCGAAGTTTTCAAAGCGGAAGACGCGCTGGTAAGGCACACAATTGTATCGGGTACCCATGCCCTGACACTTTGCCTTTTCGGGATTCTCCGGCCGGGGGATGAACTTCTTTCAGCCACGGGAAAACCATACGATACTCTGGAAGAGGTAATAGGCCTCCGGGGTGAAAACGGAGGCTCCCTTAAAGATTTCGGAGTGTCCTTCAGCAAGGCTGAAAACTCTGAAGACGGAAAAGTAAGTTTTCAAAATATTAAAGATAAAATAAACGAAAAAACAAAAATGGTATTAATTCAACGGTCCCGGGGCTACGAATGGAAAGATTCCCTGAGGGTTGAGGAAATAAAAAGCATTATTGATTTTATAAGAAGTATCAAGAAAGATGTTGTTATCCTGGTTGATAATTGCTATGGTGAGTTTACCGAAACGAAGGAGCCAATTGAAGCAGGGGCGGACCTTGTTGCCGGTTCCCTGATAAAAAATCCCGGTGGTGCAATAGCACCGACAGGCGGATATATAGCCGGAAGGAAGAAGTTTGTGGAGCAGGCTGCCTTCAGGCTGAACAGTCCTGGTCTGGGAAAGGAAGTCGGACCGACTCTGGGCATGAACCGTTTGCTTTTTCAGGGACTCTTTTTTGCTCCCCATGTGGTGGCTGAAAGTATGAAAGGTGCTGTTTTTTGTTCTGAAATTATGAAAAGGCTTGGTTTTGCAGTCTCACCGGGTCCCTTTGACAAAAGAGGCGATATAATACAGGCAATTAAGTTTAACAATCCTCAAATGCTAATTGCCTTTTGCCAGGGGATTCAGAAAGGTTCTCCTGTTGATACCCATGTGGTTCCCGAACCCTGGGATATGCCAGGTTACGAGAGTCCTGTCATAATGGCTGCCGGGGGATTCGTACAGGGGGCATCTATAGAATTGAGTGCAGACGCGCCAATCAGGCCTCCTTATATTGCATACATGCAGGGAGGGCCTTTATATGAAAGTGTCAAGCTAGGGGTTCTATCTGCTGTACAAAACATGCTGGATAAAGGCATGATTAAGATTTAGCAAGTTTAAACATTTTGCACTTTGGGGCGGTACATATGAAAAAAGAAAGTACGGTAAGTGATGCAAAAATAAGGCTGAAAATCGGGATCCTTTTAGTATCGGTGTTTTTACTGATCTACATACCCTCATTCATCAATTGGGTATATGGTCAGAATATTCAAACAGGTATGATTACAATAGGAGAAATAGAAGATTCGATAAATACCGAAGCTATAATTGTCAGAGACGAGGAATTTTTGATATCGCCTTATGATGGATTCGCGATAATGGAATTTGCCGAAGGGGAAAAATTCCCTGCAAATTATAAGCTGGCAACCATATATGATGAAGCGTCTTCAAAACTTATTGAGGACCTTGTGGCAATGGACTCAAAAATATTGGATTACAGCAGTAAAAGAATGGCGGACAGCAATTTCTTTTCGGAGGATTTGGTCAAGATTGACAAGCAGATTAAAGAGCAGGTATTGCTTATCATATCACAGGCTAATGACAATGCCTTGGGCAAGATTACAGGAATCAGAAATGAAATAAACCGCCTGATGGAAAAAAAGACAAACATATCACAGACCTTCGGAAAGTCCGATGTTTATTTTGAATCGCTCCTTTCGGAAAGGGAACGGATAAAGAGCTTGATTGATTCCCATTCCAAAGAATTCTTTTCTCAAAAACCAGGTATTATTTCGTACCATATTGACAATTATGAAATTGATTTGAATCCTTCTGGAATTGACAGGATAACACCCAGCGCGTTTGACAAGATAGAGCAGGTCGAACCGGTGGATTTTATAAATAGTGTTGAAGTGGAAATGAACAAACCCTTTGCAAAAATAATAAGCGGTGTTAATTATTACCTGGTTGTGTCCCTTAAAAGAAATGAAGCAGGAGAGTTCAAGGAAGGAGCTTCAGTCAGGGTCCGGATTAATGATATAGACAAGCTTGTTAATGGAACTGTTGCTTATATTTCAGAAGAAATGGACGGCAAGCGTGTAGTTTCCATCAAAGTTGACAAATACTTAAGTGACACAACTTCACTGCGAAAGGTCAATATAGACCTGATAAAAACATATTATGAAGGTTTTAAAGTGCCTCTTGCCAGTCTGTTGAGAATAGACCCTTTGAATATGGAGGCTGATATTGTGCTGGTGGAGGCAAATCATGCAACCATAAAAAGAGTAAAAATAGTTGGGAAAAACAATGAGCATGCAATAATAGACAACCTTGACCAAACCAGCGATACATATGTAAAGTTGTTTGGAATTTATGTTATAAATCCAAGGAACATCCAGGAAGGACAGGTGATAGACAAATGACTTTCAGTGATGATATAAGTGCAAATATAAAGAGTGTAATGGACAGAGTAAGGACTGCTGCTGAAAAATCAGGCCGTACCCTTGATGATATAACCGTTATTGCCGTATCTAAAACAGTTGAAGTGGACAGAATAAATAAAGCCAGAGAACTTGGGATTTTAAACTTTGGAGAAAACAAGGTGCAGGAGCTTCTTAACAAGTTTGAAGCTGCAGCGCCCGGTCTGAAATGGCACATGATAGGTCATCTGCAGACCAACAAGGTTAAATATATAGTAGACAAGGTTGAATTGATACATTCGGTGGACAGCATCCGCCTGGCAAGGGAAATTGACAGGCAGGCCGGCAATAATGGCAAAAAGGTAAATGTGCTTGTACAGGTTAACGTTGCAGGGGAGGAAACAAAATTTGGAATCTCAGCCCGGGAAGCCCGCCAATTCATAAGTGCAATCAGCTTGTTAAAAAACATAAAGGTCAGGGGACTTATGACTATTGCACCATATGCTGATAATTCTGATGATATAAGGTGGGTTTTCAGGGAATTAAGAAAATTATTCATTGACATAAGCATGGAAAATATCGATAATATTAGTATGGATTATTTATCCATGGGCATGAGCAATGATTTTGAGGTTGCTATTGAAGAAGGTTCAAATATGGTACGGATAGGGACAGCTATTTTTGGACCCAGGAACTATTAAAGTTTTTGCCATGCCGTCTTTACTAATGAAAAAACAGGGGGTATCTGAAATGGCTGGTATTATTAGCAAAATGCTTAATTTTGTCGGTATTGAAGAAGAGCGGGTAAATGAATCTGAAAACGAAGTGACAAAATCAAAAAAACAGGAGAGAACTTGGGAAAAACCCAAGCCACAGATGCAAAACCTATACAATGAAAGCAGAAATAAAAACAAAATAGTTAACATACATTCCTCTTCTTCGATAAAAGTTGTGGTTATCCAGCCTCACAGCATTGAGGAAGCAAGAGAAATCAGTGATTATTTAAAGGACGGAAAACCGATTATTGTCAACCTTGAAGAAATTGAAAAGGGTTCAGCTCAAAGGATACTGGACTTTTTAAGCGGGTCTGTGTACAGCCTGGACGGGCATATTCAGAGTGTTTCCAGCACAATTTTTCTCATTGCGCCAAATAATGTGGATATAATGAATCAGCTTAAAGGCGAGGACAATCTGGATAACGATGTTTTTCCCTGGGTACAATAAATGGAGGTTTTTTAAGTGGCAGCAGCTTATATAATGAACGCTATCATATGGCTGATAAGAATAATGCAGTATGCAATTTTTGCGAGAGTTATCATATCGTGGTTTCCAATCTCAAGGGAAAATCAGATTATAAGGCTTCTGTATCAAATAACTGAGCCTATATTGGAACCCATTAGGAATATAATTCAAAGATCCGCTTTCGGCAGAAATATGATGCTGGATTTTTCTCCTTTGATTGCATTTTTCATTTTAGGCTTGATTCAAACTTTGGTGTTTCAATTATTTATGTATTTATTATGATTTGCTCCTTTTGACGGTTTTGATACGGAGGTAAAGATGATAGAAACGAATGAGTTTGAAAATTCACCCGGTAAGTTTAAGGAAATAAAAGGAACTGTTGCTTCCCTGAGACTGGATAGTGTAGCAAGTCTGGGATTTGGTATATCCAGAAGCAAGATTACCGAATTCATCAAAAGCGAGAGAGTCAGTTTAAACCAGAAGTTTACTGACAATATCTCAAAAAAGGTCAATGAGGGAGATGAAATTTCCATAAACGGAAAAGGCCGCGTTGTTCTTGAAAAAGTGGGAGGGCTCACGAAAAAGGGCAGAATCAGTATTGAGCTGAAGAAATACTTTTAAGAGGGTGAAAATATATGAATTTTACTCCGGATGACCTGCAGAACATGGTGTTTAGAAAGAGCATCATGGGCGGCTTTGACGAAGACCAGGTAAATGAAACCCTGGACAAGGTAATAGAGGATTATAATTCATTTATCAGCCAGATAGCAGAGTTGAAAGATAGAATAAACCTGTTGAATGAGGGAATACAATACTATAAAAAAATGGAGCAGTCCCTTGAAAACACAATAATGATAGCAAGACAAACCTGTGAAGAAATGAAAACAAATGCTTTTGAAAAGGCGCAAAACATTGTCAAGGAGGCAGAAAACCAGGCACAGGAAATACTTCTTAACGCAAGAAGCGAACTGGCCAGGGTAAAAATGGAATACGAAGATGTTAAAAAGAAAATTGCCGCCTTTAAGTCAAAGGCAGAGCTGGCACTCACTGCACAGCTTGAGCTGCTGAAAAAAATGGATGAGGGCATTGTTTAATAAAAAAGGTTGAAATGTCGCAAAATGTATTGTATAATCTTCTTTAAAATTGCCAATGACAGTAATAAGATAAAAACAATGACCGGAAGGAGTAAAAAACCCCGGCTTTTAGAGAGAGCAGATGCATGGTGGAAATTCTGCAAAGCAGGTTTTTGAAAATCATCCGTGAGTTGCCAACTGAAATATAAGTAAGGAACGCCGGTTAAAACCGTTATATTTGTCAAGTGATTGCTTAAAATTAATGTTCAGGCTTTCTGATACAGAATAAAACCTGTGCGTTTGCATTTTCAAGCAATAATTTGGGTGGTACCGCGAAAAGTTACCCTTTCGTCCCATTTTATGTGAGGCGAAAGGGTTTTTTATTAGGATACAGGCCTGGATTACACTTTACAGGGTGTTAAGGCTGCAGTGAATTAAGATTTTAATAAAGATAATGAATTAACGCCGCAAAGGCAAAGTTGACATACTTGCTTTCTTAAGGTTTTAAAAGCTGATTTTTACATATTTAAAGAAAACAATTGCATTTGGAATATATTATGGAGGTTGGTTTATGTATAAAAAAGTATCAACAAATCTTGATTTCACTTCCAGGGAGCTTGAGGTTTTAAAGCGCTGGGAGGAAGAGAACATATTCGAAAAGAGCATTGAAATTAGAGAAGACTGCCCGGTATTCACATTTTATGACGGACCTCCCACAGCAAACGGGAAACCGCATATCGGTCACATTCTTACAAGAGTTATCAAGGATATTATTCCAAGATATAAGACAATGAAGGGCTATAAAGTTCTTAGAAAAGCCGGCTGGGATACTCACGGGCTTCCGGTGGAACTGGAAGTTGAAAAAGAACTGGGTATCAGTGGCAAGCCTGAAATTGAAAAGTATGGGGTTGAGCCCTTTGTTAAGCTGTGCAAGGAAAGTGTCTGGAAATACGAAAAAGAATGGGAAAAGATGAGCAAAAGAGTGGGCTTCTGGGCAGATATGGAAAACCCCTATGTTACTTATCATAACAGCTATATTGAATCCGTATGGTGGGCACTGAAAAAGATTTGGGAAAAAGGCCTTATGTACAAGGGACACAAAGTTGTTCCCTATTGTCCCCGCTGTGGTACATCCCTGTCAAGCCATGAAGTAGCCCAGGGATACAAGAATGTTAAGGAAACATCTGTATTTGTAAAATTTAAGGTTAAAAGCACGGATAATTTATTTTTGATGGCATGGACGACAACTCCGTGGACTTTGCCATCCAATGTGGCTCTTGCAGTAAATGAAAAGGAAACATACATTAAAGCAAAATGTGAACATGAAACCTATATACTTGCAGAAGCATTGGCTGAAAAAGTCCTGGAAGAAAAATATGAAGTTGTGGAGAAAATGACTGGTGCTGAACTTGCAGGAATGGAGTATGAACCGTTGTTTGATTTTGCGAAACCTGATAAAAAGGCCTACTATGTATGTACAGCTGATTTCGTAACATTGACCGACGGTACCGGTATAGTTCATATTGCACCTGCTTTTGGTGAAGATGACGCAAATGTTGGCAGAAAATATGATTTGCCTTTTGTGCAGTTGGTAGACGAGCAGGGCAGGTTTGTAGAAGCAGTCAACCCCTGGAAGGGTGTTTTTGTAAAGGATGCGGACCCGCAAATAATTCAGAATCTTGATGGAAGAAACCTGATGTATAAAGCTTTGGATTTTGAACACTCCTATCCTCATTGCTGGAGATGCGATACACCGCTTTTATATTATGCAAGGAATACATGGTATATAAAAACCACGGCAATAAAGGACAGGTTGATTGAAAACAACCAGAAAATCAATTGGTATCCTGACAACATCAAAAACGGAAGGTTTGGAAACTTCCTGGAAAACAATATTGACTGGGCTTTAAGCCGTGAAAGGTATTGGGGAACCCCATTGCCGATATGGGAATGCGATTGCGGCTATAAACATGCGGTAGGAAGCATTGAAGAGCTTGTAAGCATGGGAGATAACGTGCCTTATGACATTGAGCTTCATAAACCATATATTGACAATGTATTTTTAAACTGCCCGAAATGCGGCGGGAAAATGAAGAGGGTAAGCGAAGTAATAGATTGCTGGTTTGATTCAGGTTCAATGCCCTTTGCCCAATGGCATTATCCCTTTGAAAACGAGGAAATTTTCAATGACAACTTCCCGGCTGATTTTATCAGCGAAGCCCTGGACCAGACAAGAGGATGGTTTTATACCCTCCATACAATTTCGACCTTGATTTTTGACAGAAACTGTTTTGAAAATTGTATTGTTCTAGGTCTCGTACAGGACAAGGAAGGGCAGAAGATGAGCAAGCACAAGGGCAATGTAATTGACCCGTGGACCGTACTTCATAACCAGGGAGCTGATGCAGTACGCTGGTATTTCTATACAAACAGCGCTCCGTGGCTTCCCAGCAGATTCTCAGAAGAAGCAGTAAGCGAAGTTCAAAGAAAATTCATGGGTACTTTGTGGAACACTTATGCCTTTTATGTGCTTTACGCCAATATAGACCGGTTCAATCCTGCAGAGTACAAGCTTGAATATGATAAACTGCCGACAATTGACAAGTGGATACTTTCAAGGTTGAATTCCCTTGTGGCTGAGGTTGACGATAATCTTTCAAAATACAGAATAACTGAATCAGCCAGGGCTTTTGAAGAATTTGTGGATGAACTCAGCAACTGGTATGTTCGCCGCAACAGGGAACGCTTCTGGCAGAAGGATATGCCTCAGGACAAGATAAATGCTTACATGACTTTGTACACTGTTCTTAAAACTGTGACATATATTATCGCACCTTTCCTGCCATTTATGGCAGATGAAATGTATGACAACCTTGTCAGAAACATTGACAGGAATGCGCCTTTAAGCGTTCATCTGTGTGATTTCCCTGAAGTGAACCATAAATTTATTGATAAAAAACTTGAGGAAAACATGGATCTTGTGCTTAAAATCGTCGTTGCCGGACGTGCTGCAAGAAATACGGCAGGTATAAAAAATCGCCAGCCTTTGGGGAAAATGTATGTCAAAGCGGATTTTGAAATGGATGAAATGTATGTTGACCTTATCAGGGATGAGCTCAATATAAAGGATGTTGAGTTTGTTGAGGATGCTCAGAAGTTTACCACATACAATTTCAAGCCTCAACTGCGGACAGTGGGCCCCAGGTATGGAAAACTGGTATCAAAAATTTCCGAATGGCTTAAGAGCGTTGACGGCAACAAGGCTATGGATGAGCTTGAGAGTACCGGAAAGCTGGGTTTCATAATTGATGGAACAACGGTAGAACTTACCCGGGATGACCTTTTAATTGAAACAGCACAAAAAGAAGGATTTATAACCGAGGCAGACAGGGGTGTTACTGTAGTGCTTGATACTGCCTTGACTCCCGAACTTTTAGAGGAAGGCTTTGTCAGGGAAATAATCAGCAAGGTTCAGACCATGAGAAAAGAAGCAGGTTTTGAAGTTCAGGACCATATTTTGCTGTACACAAGCGGAAATCAACGTATTGCTGAAATAATTGCAAAAAATAAATCTGTTATTTCCGAGGAAGTTCTTGCGGACGGCATTTTTGAAGACACGGCAGAAGGTTATACAAAGGATTGGAATATTAACGGAGAAGATGTTACATTATCGGTTGTCCGGGTATCCAATTAACCTGAGTCAACAATACAGGCCTTTAAATATGTGGCTTGCAAGCTTTACAGGTAAAGTTTTGCAGGCCGCATATTGAAAAGTATTATCCCTTGGGAAACTAAAGGGTGAAGGGCGAAGATAAAATGATTAAACTCGATATTAAGCTTACGGGACACACCTATCCCATATATATAACCGATAACTTCACCAGGCTTGGTGAGTGCCTAAAACTAGCTGGCATTAATGGCAAAGTGGCTCTTATTACCGATACCAATGTGGACAGATTTCATTCCAAAGAATGTATCGAAGTGTTGGAGTCAGCAGGGTTCAGTGTATCAAAACATGTTATTGAAGCAGGCGAAACAAATAAAACCCTGGAAACAGTTCAAGGCATTTACGAATTTCTCCTGACAAATAAATTTGACAGAAGCTCTGCTGTGGCTGCATTAGGCGGAGGAGTAACGGGAGATATTGCAGGGTTTGCTGCAGCAACTTATTTACGGGGGGTAAAATTTGTCCAGGTTCCGACATCCCTTCTTGCGCAGGCGGACAGCAGCGTAGGAGGAAAAACGGGGGTGGATTTTAAAGGATATAAGAATGTTATCGGTTCCTTTTACCAGCCTTCATTAGTTTACATAAATGTAAACACTTTAAGAACATTGCCTTTAAGAGAATTAAGGTCGGGACTTGCGGAAGTAATAAAACACGGTGTCATTTTCAATGAGGACTTTTTTGATTTTATTAATCGCAACATCAGTAATATGTTCGAATTTGACGTGGAAGTATTAAAGTATATATCTGAAAAAAACTGCGAGCTTAAAGGCATGGTTGTGGAAAAGGACGAAAAGGAACAAGGCTTGAGGGAAGTATTGAATTTTGGACATACAATCGGTCATGCCATTGAAAGCGCCATGGAGTTTGAAATGCTTCACGGGGAATGCGTCTCAATTGGCATGTCAGGAGCATTTAAAATGGCAGAAATCCTTAACCTGGTCAATAAGAAGGAAACCGAAAGAATTGAGAACCTCTTAAAGAAAGCCGGTTTGCCTGTTAAGCTGCCCGATGTGGACAGAGAGAAAGTGTATAATAACATGATAATGGATAAAAAAGCAAGAGGAGGCAAGCTTACATTTATTTTGCCTGAAAAAATAGGCAAGGTAATTAAATTCAAAACAGATGATAAAAACCTGGTTATGAAAGTATTAAACACTTTATAAAAATGAAATTTTTCCATAACAAAACTTCATATTTTTTGTTAATTTTATGACATATCAAGGTGTTAGCTTATCTTATTGCAGTCAGTAAAAGCTTTCATAGCTATTGGTTTTTTATATAGAATAATTATACTGAAATTTTTATAATTTTAATTTCAAATTTAAGTTGAAAATATATAATAAATATGATATATTAAAATGGGGATAAAGTTGGATATTCATAATCCAACTTTATTTCTATGTATGGGTACAAACAATTTATTGCTATTGAGTAAGTCGTTAGCAGCAAATATTGTATTTAGGAACTGGATTAAATTTACTGTTATGAAACAATCAACATTTGTTCTATGAGATTTTCGGAGAGCAAGTAAAAAGCTCAATGATTATTTATACAATAGCAAAAATATAGCACTAACTATCTAGAAAGGAAGTATTATTATGACATCAAACAAAAGACTGAATCAGTGGGTTAAAGAAATGGCTGAAATGTGTCAGCCTGACCGGATTTACTGGTGTGATGGCTCTCAGGAGGAGTATGATAGACTGCTTGATGAAATGGTTAAAAGCGGAGCCGCAACTCCTTTAGACCCTGAAAAGCGCCCTGGATGCTATCTTTTCAGAAGTGATCCGTCTGACGTGGCTCGTGTTGAGAACAGAACTTTTATTGCTTCTCGCAAACAGGAAGATGCAGGACCGACCAATAACTGGATTGACCCTGCGGAACTTAAAAAAACCATGAAAGAATTATATACCGGTTCAATGAAGGGAAGAACAATGTACGTTATTCCTTTTTCCATGGGCCCGATTGGCTCACCAATATCCAAAATCGGTATTCAATTGACAGACAGTCCTTATGTTGTGGTTAACATGAGGATTATGACCCGTATGGGCGGGAAAGTTTTGGAGACTCTTGGAGATGACGGAGAATTCGTGCCTTGTCTGCATTCAGTAGGATATCCTCTTAAGGAAGGCCAGAAAGATGTTACCTGGCCATGTGCTCCAATCGAGCAGAAATACATCAGCCATTTTCCTGAAGAAAGAACAATATGGTCCTATGGCTCTGGTTATGGCGGAAATGCTCTATTGGGCAAAAAATGTTTTGCATTGCGTATAGCTTCAGTTCAAGCCCGTGATGAAGGATGGCTTGCAGAGCATATGCTTATTCTCAAAATTACTAGTCCGAAAGGCGAAGTGAAGTATATTTGCGGTGCATTCCCCAGTGCATGCGGAAAAACAAACCTGGCCATGTTGATACCGACTATTCCCGGTTGGAAAGTTGAAACAATCGGAGACGATATTGCATGGATGAAATTCGGAGAAGACGGACGTCTGTACGCTATCAATCCGGAAGCAGGTTTCTTTGGAGTTGCTCCCGGTACATCAATGAAATCAAATCCAAATGCAATGAGAACCTTTGAGAAAAACAGTATTTTCACCAATGTTGCCCTGACTGACGATGGTGATGTCTGGTGGGAAGGAATTGGATATGATGCACCCAACCACCTTATTGACTGGAACGGAAAAGATTGGTATTCAGGATCTGATAAACTTGCTGCTCATCCCAATGCACGTTTTACCGCTCCTGCTTCCCAGTGCCCGGTTATAGCTCCTGAGTGGGAAGATCCGAAGGGAGTGCCCATTTCAGCTATTCTCTTTGGCGGCCGTCGTTCCACCACCATACCTTTGGTACATGAGAGCTTTGACTGGAAACACGGAGTATTTATGGGGTCCATTATGGGTTCCGAGATTACAGCGGCAATCATTTCACAGAATATCGGAAAGGTACGCCGTGATCCATTTGCAATGCTTCCGTTCTGCGGTTATCATATTTGTGACTACTTGCAGCATTGGCTTAACATTGGAGCCAAAACCGATCCTGAAAAGTTGCCGAAGCTCTTTTATGTAAACTGGTTCAGGAAAGACGAAAACGGAAAATGGTTGTGGCCTGGATTCGGTGAAAACAGCCGTGTTCTGAAATGGATTTTTGAAAGAGTTTCAGGTACGGGAAAAGCTGTAAAGACTCCGATAGGTTATATGCCTGATAAAGACGCTTTGGATCTTAACGGTCTTAAAGTCAGCGGAGAAGACCTGGATGAGCTTCTTAAAGTGGACAAAGAGGATTGGAAGAAGGAAGTCGAATCAATCCGTGAATACTATGCCGGATTTGGAGACAAACTTCCGGAAGAAATGGCAGCTCAGCTCAAATCTTTGGAAAAACGCCTTGAGGACATGTAATTCTTTACTTTGGTAAAGCTGCTGTCAATAATGAATTATATTGTTGAAAATATAAAAAGAGGCTGTCTGAAAAGGCAGCCTCTTTGCATTGCAGGCGAGTACAAAATAAGTCCTTGCTCCTAAACATTTTCACAGCATGTGCATTTTTCATTCAAATCTATTTTCTTTATCATTTCAAATATCAACTCTTTTATTTTTTCATTATTCTCATTAAACACTCTTAATACATCATCCTGGGTAACGGGTTTTATTTCTTTGTTTCCCTCAAGTCCTGCATCGTAGTCTGTTATCAGAGAAATATTTACATAGCAGATGCCCAATTCCCTTGCAAGATAACACTCCGGGTACTGGGTCATATTAATTACATCCCAACCCATTTGACTGAACCATCTGCTTTCCGCCACGGTGGAAAAACGAGGACCTTGAATAACAACTACAGTTCCCTTATTGTGGATGGATATTCCCATTTTTCTTCCCGTCTCATATGCAACCTTTCTTAATGCCGGGCAATAAGGGTAAGCTGCACTGATATGAATAACGTCGGGTCCTTCGAAAAAGGTGTCATGACGTCCTGTTGTACGGTCGACAAATTGATCGCACACCACAAAATCACCGGGTTTTATATGCGGCTGAAGACTGCCTGAAGCCGTAGGAGCTATAATCTTGCCGACTCCGAGTTCTTTCATTGCGTATAGGTTTGCCCTGTAGGGAATAAGATGCGGAGGGTACCGGTGGTCTTTTCCGTGCCGGGGCAGAAATGCTACAGTTTTACCTTCATATTCTGCAATTGATATTAAATCACTTGGTTTTCCGTATGGAGTATCGATTTCTACTTCCTTTGCGTTCTTTAAAAGGGAATAGAAACCGGAACCGCCAAAGATGCCGATATCAGCTCGATAACTACTCATAACTACCTCCCCGATTTAAAAATTATATTATAAATTGGCAAAGACTATACTGGAGCTTTTATAAAGTTTTAATCAATTTACACTTATTATACTATATAAAATTACACTTTCAAAAATTTCGGAGCATAATATTAAATTCCTGCTCCATCATAATGCTGTAAAAAAAGCTGATTATAACTGAATGTTCATTTTAAATCGCTTTATAATCACATTTTCTTAAAATTTCAACATACTTGCATGCGTAAAAAACTCTTTGACAGGAAAATATAATTATATGCTTAAGGCTAAGTGCATTTAAAAAAGATGGCTGAAATGTCGATATAAAACTAAGTTCATGATATAAGATTATAATAATGTGGTATATTTGTGCATGGAGGATTACAGATGACTATAGACAAGGAATATTTCAAGAGAATTTTAACTGAAAAAAAGTATGAGATTGAAAATGTTGTTGAAAGTATGGAAAAGCATGGTATGTCAGAACAAGGCCAGGATTCATCGAATGAGCTTTCAAACTATGACAATCACCCTGCTGAATTGGGGACACAGCTTTTTACGCTTGAAATGAACAATGCGCTGAAAACCCATGAAGAGCATATTATATATGAAATAGATGAAGCTTTGAAAAGGATTGAAAAGAACACTTACGGAAAATGCGCATTTTGCGGCAGGGAAATAGATAGGGAAAGACTGGAAGCAGTTCCCTATGCAAGATTATGCAAAGCATGCGAAGATAATAAGGAAATTGACAAAGATTTTCTTATAAAAAACAGGCCTAATGAAGAACTGGTATTGGATGCCCCCATGGGACGCAAATATTTAAATCAGCAGGAAGACGATGAGCATGAGGGACTTGATCAGTTCAACGATTTGATGAAATACGGTTCAGCAGATTCGCCTCAGGACCTCGGGGGGTATAAGGATTATGAAGAGTTTTATACGATCAAAGTCGACAAACAAGGTATAGTTGATCCTATTGACCAAATATCCAATGAAGATTACAAGCGCCAGCTTCCTCACTAGAATATTTATGCAAAAGTTTTTTGATTTTTGAAGGAATTTGAAACTTATTGTAGAATTATAATATGAAATTAGTTTATAGTTGACATTAATAGCTATTTGTATCAAGTTTATTAGAAAATTTTACAATAAGCTTGAATAAAATGTAAAATTTATTATATGTAATTTTTAACTAAAGATTAGCGTTTGGTTAATTCCTTGAACTTTATATTTGAACTGATTAAATGAGATAGTAAAATATTAACTGTTGAATATAAGAAACAATATATGACGACGCTTGTCGAAATATATTTGCATATAGTGTTGTTTATATAGAGATTAAACAGGTAATTGATATATAGTAAAGTTCAAATTTTATTTGGTTATTAACCATAAAAAATATACAAAGGAAGAATATGGAACAGTTTAAAAAAAGTCTTGAGGCGGAAATCGATAGTTTAAAAGACGAGCTTGATAATCTGCTAAAAACTAAATCATGCCTGTCGGTTGAGGTTTTGAACGTTAGCAAGAAACTTGACGCCTTAATTGTTGAATACTACAATGCAGGCTAAATGGTTTTTATTTGATTTGAGCTCACTTATCTTCTTAATGATGTTTTCTTTTTGAAGTCATGAGAGAAACTGCTATTGTCTTTTATCCGTAGTCCTTTTTTTAGATAATAAAATCCTGTTTTTCGGAGGGGGAATTTGTTTTGTTAGGTAAATTAATAAACCGGACGGATTTACTTGAAAAGGCTGCCAATATTTCTTTAGCACGACATGAAGTAATCTCAGAGAATATTTCAAATGCAGACACACCGGGATATAAACGTAAAGATATTCAGTTTGGTGATATCCTGAAAGAAGAAGTGGGAAAACAAAATATTAAAGTTGTTTATGATAATAAAGCAACCAGCAATCGTCTGGATGGCAATAATGTTGACATTGAAAGGGAAATGGCTGAGATGGCCAAAAACTCTTTAAGGTACAGTGTTTTATTGCAAACTATTTCAAGCAGGCTTAGAAGTATCAGGTCGGTTATAAATGAAGGGAGGCGCTAATGTATGGGTATATTCAATTCAATGGATATAAGTGCTTCTGCCTTGACAGCACAAAGACTCAGAATGGATATCATATCACAAAATATCGCCAATGCTTCAACCACAAGAACCGAAAACGGTACTCCATACAGGAGAAAAGTTGTTGTACTGGAAGAAAGAAAATCCGATGTTCCGTTTTCCGAGTTTTTATCTGATGCAAGCAAGGCCAGGATAAAAGGAAATGGTGTAAAAGTATCACACATTGTTGAAGACAATTCACCTTTTAAGATGGTATATGACCCGGGACATCCTGATGCTGACGAAAATGGTTATGTACAAATGCCGAATGTGGACATTGTCACTGAAATGGTAAACATGATATCGGCTTCAAGATCTTATGAGGCAAATATAACAGCATTAAATACAACAAAGAGCATGATTTTAAAAGCTCTTGACATAGGAAAGTAAGATTATTTGGGGGGTTATCGGATTGATAAATAAAATAAACACTATCAACACAACACTATATCCAGGCAATGAAATAAAAAAGATAAATACAAAAAATGAATTCCCGGATTTTAAGTCTATATTAAAAAATACCATAGATAATGTAAGTGATTTACAGATATATTCAGAACGTATTGCCAATGACTTTGCTCTGGGAAAAACCGACAATATTCACGAAGTCTTACTGGCAAGTGAAAAAGCTGATATTGCTCTTCAATTCACAATGCAGATAAGAAATAAAATTCTTGACGCTTATAATGAAATCATGCGGATGCAAATATAATGCGGCTTAAGAGAATTACAATATAGTAAGAGTGGTGAAAAACATGCCGGATGTTTTCAATAAGTGGATTAATCAATTTAAAGAATTTTGGGGAAATCTTGACAAATCTCAGAAAAACCGTATCTATATTACTTCAGGGATATTAACGGTATGTCTGATTTTTTCACTTCTCTGGCTTACAAGAAGTGAAATGGTGTCTATTGTATCAAGCAACGATGCCACGGAAATAACTGAAATGAGAAGAATTCTCAGCGAAAATAATATCAAGCATGTCCTTTCTCCTGATAAAAAAAGCATTATGGTTGATATCAGGGACAAGAATAATGCAGAACTTGCCATAGCTCTGGAAGGTTACCCCAAGGGAGGAATGACCTTCGAAGATGCGTACAGTTACATAAAAATAAACACTACCGAAAGTGACAAGCAGCAAATATGGAAGGAATACAAGAAGAAAAACATCATTCAGAAGCTTTTAATGTTTGATAATGTTATAGAAGCTGATGTTGAACTGGCACAGCCGGAGCCGACACTGTTCAACAATGATCTTAAGACAACCGCCTTTGTGAGGATAAACTCTAAAATTCCTTTAACAGCTGAGCAGGTGCAGGGTATAGTAATGGTTGTTTCACGAAGTGTGGAAAACCTGTTGCCTGAGAATGTTACGGTGGTGGATAACTATTTCAATATACTCAATTCAGATGCTGCCAATGGGGTGGGCAGCATGACAACCACAAGAGAAGAAATTCGTCTTAAGAGAAAAAAAGAGATCGAAAACAATATCTACAGCCTTTTCAGATCACCTTCGGACAACTTTGACTTTATTCAGGTTGTAGCCAATCCATATATTGATTTTGACACTCAGAAAACGCAAACTCACGAATACCAGAATCCAAAAGGCATGGAGGGCGGAGCCGTCACCCAGATAGAAACCATTGAAGAAACTTCAAAAAATACGGGTACCGGCGGTGTCCCCGGAACCGATTCAAATCCCGGCGAAACAGGTATACCGACATATCCGATGGCCGGGAATAACGGCTCGTCAACTGAGCGTGTTGAAGAAAGAAAAACCATGGTATATTCCGAGCTTATGACAGAAGTGGAGAAAGCCCCCGGGAATATGGTTCCTGAAAAGTCAACCATGTCTGTAACACTGTGGTGGGGACACAAGGTTATTGATGAATCAAAGCTAAGCCAGGATTTTATTGATCAAATTTTGCTTAATGTAAGCAAAGCCTCAGGCATACCTGCAGAAAACATTTCCGTGGCAAAGTATAAGCTTGCTCCTTCTGAAGAAGCAAAAATTACCACAGTTGACAAGATTAAAGAATATATTGAAGTTTATGGCCTGCCGCTGTTGATAATCGCCATGGCTATAGGGATGTTGATTGTTGCTATGTCAGGAAGAAGACATAAGGAAGATCTGGAACTGGAGCCGGCAATTGCTGCAGGCACAAGGTTCAAAATGCCTGAACCTCCCGAGGAAGTACCTGAACTGGATGTAGAAGACAGGTCTAAGATCAGGAGGCAGATTGACAAGATTATTCAGCAAAAGCCTGAGGCAGTGGCCCAGTTGCTCAGAAACTGGCTTTCAGATGATTGGGATTAGAAAATATAAGGGGGATGTATTTTGGCCAGGTTATCATCACTAAAAAAAGAAAGATCCGGAAAAGAAAAAGCTGCAATGCTATTGATTTCCCTTGGTCCAGAAAAATCTGCTCAGATTTTCAAGCATTTGAAGGAAGAAGAAATTGAGCAATTGACACTGGAAATTGCAAATATTAGGTCTGTAACCGCCGAAGAAAAGGAAAGGGTAATGGAAGAGTTTTATCAGATTTGTCTTGCCCAGCAATACATTGCCGAAGGCGGAATCAGCTATGCGAAAGAAATTCTCGAGAAGGCAATGGGTGCCCAAAAGGCTGTGGAAATAATCAACAGGCTTACGGTTTCTTTGCAGGTGAAGCCCTTTGAGTTTGTAAGAAAAGCAGATCCAGCCCAATTGCTTAATTCAATTCAAAATGAGCACCCTCAGACGATTTCTCTTATTCTTTCATACCTGAGGCCTCAGCAGGCTGCGGTTGTCCTTTCCGCCCTTCCACAGGACAAGCAGGCGGATGTAGCCAGAAGGATTGCGTTAATGGACAGGACATCCCCTGAAGTTATAAAGGAAGTTGAAAGGGTATTGGAAAGAAAGCTTGCTTCCTTTGTAACCGAAGATTATACGGTAACCGGTGGAGTTCAGGCCATTGTTGATATTTTGAACAATGTGGATCGGGGAACTGAGAGAAATATAATGGAAACCCTTGAAATTGAAGATGCGGAACTTGCTGAAGATATCAGAAAGAGAATGTTCGTCTTTGAAGATATTCTTACAATGGACAACCGTTCGATACAGAAGTTCCTGCGGCAGGTGGACAACAGGGATCTGGCGGTTGCACTGAAGGGAGCCACCGAAGAAGTTCAGAATGTTATTTTCTCCAATATGTCCAAACGCCTTGTTGAAATGATCAAGGAAGATATTGAATTCCTGGGTCCCGTAAGGTTGAAGGATGTAGAAGAAGCGCAGCAGAAAATTGTCAATGTAATAAGAAAACTTGAGGATGCAGGAGAAATTATCATCTCCAGAGGAGGAGGGGACGAGATAATTGTATAGGGGCGTCTACAAGTTTGACCAGATTACCCTCGGAAAGCCTAAAGAAATATGTGAATTTGATATAGCACCATCTCCATTATCCCAGCCTGAAAATGAAGTGGAAGAACAGACCCAGGACACATGTGAAATAAGTATTTCCACAGAGGAAATAATTGAAATGGCCCGGATGGAAGCGCAAAAGATAATGGAAAAAGCTGAACTGGAATGCCAAAAAAAGCTTGAGGAAGCCGAAAGGGAAGCACAAAAAAGAAGCATTCAGATTGAGGAAAATGCCAGGAAAAAAGGTTTCGAGCAGGGATTAAATGAGGCTAAAGAGGAGTACCAGAGCAAATTGAAGGAGGCAGACGAGATAATAGCCAGGGCTAAAACAACCCATGATGCTGTCCTTGAGGGAATGGAAGCTGAAATTTTGGATTTGGTCCTTGAAGTTGTCCGGTCTGTTGTTGAATGTGAAATAAAAACAAACAGGGAATCCATTGTTGAAATATTCAAGCATGCCCTTGAAAAATGCAGCAATAGGGAAAACATTATTCTAAAGGCTTCACCTTTGGATTTTGAAATTATCGAAAAGTCAAAGGAAAGCTTCTTAGCTTCAATTCAAGGTCTTGGAAAGCTTGAGATAATTGAAGACAGCAGTCTGGCCCCGGGAGATTGCATTATTGAGACGTCCTTTGGTTCCTTGAATGCAGGAATCAACAAAAAGCTTGAAATTGTTGAAAGGGAATTCAAAAAACTTCTTTCCGGAGGTTGATTGTGCTTAATATAAGCTTATCAAAATATAAAGAGCTTATCCGCACCACCGAATTGGCAGAATATTCAGGCAAGGTGACAAAGGTGGTGGGACTTACCATAGAATCCAGCGGTCCTGAGGTAAAGATAGGAGAAATCTGCCATATCAAAACACATCGTTCCAATGAAGAGCTTGTAGCTGAAGTTGTTGGTTTCAGGGATAGCAAAGTTTTGCTTATGCCATTGGGAGACATGGAGGGAGTAGGACCTGACAGCGTTGTAACAGCTACAGGATCCACCCTGAAGGTTGGAGTTGGCGAAAGCCTGCTGGGAAGGGTTTTGGATGGATTAGGGAGACCTATGGACGGCAAGGGACCTCTTCATCTGGAAACTTTCTATTCAGTTAATAACAGCCCCCCAAACCCATTAACAAGAAAAAGAATAAGTGAACCTTTACCACTTGGTGTAAAGGCCATAGATGGACTTTTAACCATTGGAAAGGGACAGAGGGTCGGAATTTTTGCAGGAAGCGGTGTTGGAAAAAGCACTCTTTTAGGAATGATTGCAAGGAATACAAAGGCTGACATAAACGTAATAGCACTTATTGGTGAGCGGGGCAGGGAAGTAAGAGAGTTTATTGAGAGGGACCTTTGTGAGGAAGGCTTGCAAAGGTCGGTAGTTGTGGTGGCAACTTCGGATCAGCCCCCCCTGGTAAGGCAGAAAGCAGCTTTTGTTGCGACTTCCATTGCCGAATATTTCAGGGACAATGGCAAAGACGTTCTTTTCCTTATGGATTCTTTGACAAGGTTTGCCATGGCCCAAAGAGAAATCGGTTTGGCTATAGGTGAACCTCCGGTATCGAGAGGTTATACACCGTCTGTTTTTTCCACCATGCCAAAATTGCTGGAACGGACCGGAAACTCTTCGATAAGCTCAATCACCGGTCTTTATACAGTACTGGTGGACGGAGATGATCTTACCGAACCGGTAACGGATACTGCAAGAGGTATATTGGACGGACATATTGTCCTCTCCAGGAGTCTTGCAAACAAGAACCAGTATCCTGCAATTGATGTATTGGCCAGTATAAGCAGGCTTATGAACGAAATTATTACACCCGAACATAGAAAAATAGCAAATGAAATAAAAAGAAACATGGCAATTTATCGAGAATCCGAGGATCTTATCAATATAGGGGCATATGTGCCGGGAAACAATGAAAAGTTGGACAGGGCAATCAAAGTTATTGACAGTATTTTAGACTTTATACAGCAGGGAGTCTATGAAAAGTTTACATATGAGGAAGTTATCGGGAAGATAAAAAATGTATTGTAACTTTTTTTACTTCTCCCATTCCGAATTGAATTTAACTAGAAGCATATTTCAGGAGGTCTTCCATGTCAGGCTTTAAATTTGAATTCGAACCGTTGCTCAATCTTAAAATACAGTTGGAAAACAATCAAAAAAATGAATTGGGCAAGTCGATTAAAATTCATGAATTGGAAAAGCATACTTTGGATGGGCTATTCAAAAAGAAAAATTTATTAACAAATAAAATCAATGAGTCGGTTAAAGGGCTTATTACGATAAATGAGCTTAAAGTATTTAATAACTATTTCCAGTACCTCAAAAATTCAATCGACATGCAAAAGGAAGTAGTTAATGAAGCTGCACGAAATGTCGATATAGAAAGAGAGAAGCTTGTTGACTGCACAAAGGAAAGAAAAAAGTATGATAAGCTTAAAGAGCATAAGCAACATGAGTTTCTCGAAGAGATGGAAAAAAAAGAACAAAAAATTATTGATGAAATAATAAGTTTCAGACAAGTAGAGAGGGAAAATGGCAAAAGTCAGGAACTCAGATCAGAAGAACCCAAACAAGGTTAATTTGCAAAAAAACAGCTCAAATGATAAAAAGATGCCTGGAATCATTCTGCCGCTTATTTCAATATTGGTGGTTGTCCTTGCTATTATTGGCGGCACCTTTTACATACTGATACATAACAATATAAACAATTTAGCGGAAAAGTACAGAAGTGTTCTGCAGGATAAACCTGCCCTTGCATGGATGCTGCCTGCACCTTTGAACCCGGAAGACCCATGGTACATGCCGGCCAACGAGGTAAGGAAAAAATATGAAGAGCTCGTCAAAGAAAATCAAAATCTTAAAACCCAATTGGAAGAATCCCAAAAAAAAGTAGAGGAACTTCAAAATTATAAAAATGAAGCAGAAGCCGGCATGTCTGAGTTTGAAAAGAAAAAAGCCCAACTTGAAAAGGACATTGCGGATTTTCAAACAAAGGTTGCACAGGAAGATGATACCGGGTTCAGGGATTTTTATGAAGAGATAAATCCTGAAAAGGCGGCAGAATTGTATGCCGGCATTGTGAAAAGGCAGGAAGCATCCAAAGAGTTGGAAAAAATAGCGGGCATATATGCCGAGATGGATGTAGGATCTGCTGCATCAATACTTAACGAAATGGGTTCTGAAAAAATAGACCTTATTGTAAGTATATTAAGCTTTATGGATACAAAGGATGCTGCAGGGATTATTGCCCTGCTGGATAGGAATCTGGCGTCCCTGATAACGGAAAGTATGTATACGGTGGTGCAGGAATAATATCGGGACATGCTTAGTTGAACACACTTTAAAGGCAACAGTTCCTCGAGATTGTAAAGCTTGAATTATAATGATTCATCGGGTCGAACAGTGGTCAAATACCACTGATTTAATAATAAATATTATTCATGGAGGGAGGTGAACAGAGTGCAGACGATAGAGAAAAGTGTGGGCAAGACCTGTTTTCCCGGGCTTTTTGAGGGAGTATGCAGCAAAAAGGCCGGCAACAACCCTACAGGGGAGGATTTTTTAAGCTTTTTCCGAAGGGAAATCACTTCAATAGATAAAAGCAACGTCAATGAAAAAAGTAAAAAAGTCCTTAAGGCAAAAGACACATCCCAAAGATTTTCATGCAAAAACGAAAGTGTTCCTGAAAATCTTCAAAATGAGGAAAAACAACTTTCAAAGACAAATAAAAGCAGTGTGGAAGCTGAAGGGAAAGTTTTGGAAAAAGAAAGTAAAGCAGCAAAAACTGAAGTTTTGAGTCAGAACAAAAAAAAGGAAACCCTGCAGGATTTTGAAGAAGATGAAATTCTTCCTGCCGGAGAAATGGCATATTTTCCGCAAGAACTCCTGGCAAGCATCATAAATACGCTGAAAGCTTTTGAGGGTATTGATGCTGAAGAATTTGACAAGTTGCTGAACAATGCAGTAGAAACAGCCCTCAAAGAAATTCCCGGTTTAGATACCGGATTTGCAAAAGCCGATGAACTTATGGAATTCATTAAGTCTTATGTAAAAGAACGGGTTGACACTATTCCGGAGCACAGCTTCATAAAACCTGAAAATTTTACAATTGATGCCGCAATGAACTTAAAAAATGCTGTGTATGAGGAGAAGGCTTTTGCCATTGAGTTTTTGCAAAATGAAGAAGCAGAAATCCCTTCTGATGTTCCGGCAGACATTTTGGGTGAAAAACCGGAAACCTTTGACGCAGCAAAAGAACATGAGAATACGGATTTAATAGGTCTGGAGGTCCAAAAAACCGGTGAGTTCAGTGAAAAAGTAATTCTTTCCGCTCAAAAGGTTCCCGGCATGAAAATGGAAAATAAAGACAGAGACATGGAAATCACCGAAGATGATCTCCTTTTTGAAAAACCGGTCTTTTCGATGTTCAAGGAAGACTTACCCAAGGTTGAAAAAGAAACCAAAAAGGATGGCAGCTTTTTCGAATTTCTCAAGGATGATGATATTTTGGCTAAGAAGGGTGTTGTCGCGGAAGAAAACATTGAAGGTGACAATAGCATAAGTTTTTCTGAAGTAGTTTTAAAAACAGAGATTCAACCTGCCGAGGTTGCATTGAACCATGACAATGCAGTAAAGAAGGAAGAGTTTATACTTCAAATTGTCGAAAAGGCAAAGGTTTTGCTTGATGGAGACAAGCAGGAGATTGTCATGGATTTAAAACCGGATTACCTTGGGAAAATGACTCTGAAGGTAGTGACAGAACGTGGAATTGTTGCAGCCCAGTTTGTAGCTGAAAATGAACAGGTCAAATCCATTCTTGAATCAAACATGCAGCTTTTGAAAGACGCATTGCAAAAGCAGGGGTTCAATGTACAGGAATGTTCTGTTTCGGTAGGTCAGGGAAGGGATGGCGAAAGCGGCAAGCATGATGCGGAGGAGCGGAAACTGTTTGGCCGTATTGGCACCCATGCAGTAAAAAGCAATTTTGATTTTGGTTACAGCATGGATGCAATTGCAGCTTTAAGCATGGGATATGAAGATTATACCGGAAGCAGAATTAATCTTACCGTATAATTTAATGAAAAAGGAGGTGCGTTATGTCCGTCGGAAGTGTAGTCAATATTCAAAACAATAATGAAGCAACTGATGCCGTACCAAAAACCAACAGCAGCAGAAACATCGGTGAGTTGGGGAAAGACGATTTTTTAAAGCTGCTGGTTACCCAGCTTAAATACCAGGATCCGTTAAGTCCCATGGATGACAAGGAGTTTATTGCCCAGATGGCTCAATTCAGTGCCCTGGAGCAAATGCAGAACCTGAACTCAACTTTTTCAACAATGAAAGCATTAAGCATGGTAGGGAAATACATAACAGCCAGCAAGCCGGGCAGTGAATCTACCGATACAGAATTCATCGAAGGAATTGTTGACAACGCCAGAATAATAAACGGAAACACTTATCTGGAGGTTAACGGAGTAATGGTTTCGGTAGATGAAGTAACAAGTGTAAGCGATGCTGTTTTGAAGGAAAATAAAGGCAACATATTGCCCTATGCCAGCCTGATAGGTCTATTGGCAACGGGTTATCTGGGGTCTGATGAAAGTGATTCCCTGTTAACTGTGACAGGTACGGTAAGGTCAGTTGAAAAAGATTATTTTGGGGATTTTGCAATAATAGACGGGGTTGATGCGGAGCTTTGCGAGATTATTTCAGGGATACCCTACACAACCTCTGAAGATATAGAAGCGTATCTTCTGAACAACATCAATAATGAAGTCGCTTTGAAGATTAGGAAACCAGGACAGGATACTGCAGTTGAAGTCTATGCTGTTTTAAACTCTTATGAGGCAGGGGAGGACGGTGCTTTCAAAGTCATCCTTGATGGCGTCCGTGTTCCGGTAGATAGTATAACAAAGCTTGCGGAGGAGATGTGAAGGTTATGATTATCAATAACAAATTTTTTCACAATCCCCAAATAGGCAAGGTGCAGGGTGGACAACCGGTATACCGGCAACCGGCCAGCGTTGTAAAGGACAGTGAATTTTCCCAGATTCTTGACGAAAAGCTCCAACAGGGAAGACAGGTAAAGTTTTCAAAGCACGCGGAAATGAGGCTTAAGTCAAGAAACATCAAGCTTACGGAGGATGACAGGGCAAAGCTTGACAATGCAGTTTTGAAAGCTGAAAAAAAGGGAGTAAAAGATTCACTGGTACTGATGAACAACATGGCATTTGTCGTAAATGTGAGCAACAGAACCGTTATAACGGCAGTTGACAGCAATGAGCTTAGGGAAAATGTTTTTACAAATATTGATGGTGCAGTAATAATTTAGTAAGATATGCAGCCGGACCTTTTTAAGGAGGCTGTCTGTTCCTGAATGACGGACGGAACAGAAGACAAGCTATCAAAGGAGGTCATTTATTATGATGAGATCAATGTTTTCGGTGGTATCAGGATTAAGATCCCACCAGACAAAGATGGACGTAATAGGTAACAATATTGCAAATGTAAATACCATTGGATACAAAGCAGGACGTGTAACTTTCAGGGAAATTTTCAGCCAAACTATAAAAGCCCCGTCTGCGCCTGATGCAAACACCGGAAGAGGTGGTACCAACCCTATGCAGATCGGGTTGGGTATTGAGGTCTCTTCCATAGATACAAACATGGCAAGAGGAACTGTACAAAGAACGGACGTTATTACAGACCTGTCCATTGAAGGCGAAGGGTTTTTCGTTGTGAGGGAATCCAGCTCCGATCCATACAAATTTACAAGGGCAGGAAATTTCAGAGTTGACGAATTGGGCAACCTTGTAACCGGAAACGGAATGGCAGTTTGCGGATGGCTGGAATACACAATTTCCGACAAGGGGGAATATATATTCAATACCATTAACCAGCTTGAATCAATAAACATATACAACGACAGCATAAACGGAAACAAACGCTTGATTCGGGCTCAGGCAACCACCCAGGCAACGTTTGCAGGAAATTTAAGTGCAAATTCCCTGCCGATTCCTGAAGCGGACAGAACCATAGATAATGCCCATTATATTACACCTGTGACTGTTTACAGTCCTATCGGCAAAGAGTACAAAGTAAACATCTGTTTTTGGAGAGGCCCATCTGAGAGTTATACAATTACTGATGAATCAGGAAATACAGTAAACAAAATAGCCACTCAATGGCACTGGAGAGCGGTGGGGGATGTAAACAACTCCGATGTACTGGATTTACCGTCAGCCGAAGGTGAATTATTGTTTGATGATGAAGGAAATATTTTATTCGTGGATCCCACAAGCACACCAATAGATGGTTACACAGTAACTCCAACCATTCGAATTGATTCAGGAGTGGCATCAGGTTCCAAACCTTTTGAAATAAAACTGGATTTTAAATCTTTGAGCATGTTTGCCACGGTAAGCTCTGTAAAACCCATTAGCAGGGACGGCTATCCCGCAGGTTCCATGACTTCATATTCAATCAGCCAGGATGGAATAATCATGGGCATTTACAGTAACGGCCAACAGCAACCCCTTGGCATGATCGGACTGGCTGTTTTTGACAACCCGTCAGGTCTGGCAAAGGTAGGCAACAACCTGTTTGAACCGACTGCAAACTCTGGTGAGTTCAGAAGAGGCATACAGCCGGGGACGGAAGATGCAGGCCGTTTAAATCCAGGCACTTTGGAAATGTCAAATGTTGACCTGTCTCAGGAGTTTATTGATATGATTGTCACCCAGAGAGGATTCCAGGCCAACAGCAGGATAGTAACGGCTACAGACGAAATGCTTCAGGAAATGGTTAACATAAGGAGATAATGATTAAAGAACCCGGGAGTCCTTTTGCGCTTATCCGGTTTGGATTGGGGTGCGGCATCCGCTTTGCCATGCACCCCAATTAACAAATCAGATACATAAATTGGATATGGCAGATTCAGTCGAAGCAAGAACAAGGTATCCGATTAATTAATTTTTTTCCGACAAAAATTGCTGGATTCCTGAAACGTGCTATATGAAGCACCTGGCTTAATTTCTGCCTGTAAAGTTCCCAACATGTAAAAAAATGCAGAATATAGCAGGAAAACATTGAATTTTTGGAGTATTAATATTATGATAAGATTAACAAAGTTGAATGGTTTAGAGTTTGTTTTAAACTGCGATTTAATTGAAACCGTTGAAGAGACGCCGGATACGGTTATATCTCTGTTAAATGGCAGGAAGTATGTCGTTAAGGAAAGTATTGATGAAATATTAGAAAAAATGATACAATATAAAAGGAAAATTTATCTATGACAAAGAATTACATATTTTTCGTAACCTTGTAAGAATATGTAGTTGCCCGTTAAACTGCAGGGGTACAAGAGTACTTTAGTACACTTTCTTAAGATTATACACAATGCGTAATTTTTTATAAAAATGTCCCGCAGGCTGCAGTAGAAAATTTTTTTAGTAACTTAGGAAAGGGTTATTCTGATGGAAAACAAGAGAAGCCTGATAACAATACTTGTTCTTGTTATTGCAATATTATCAATTGCATTAGCCATATCAATAGGATATATTTTTACCATTGCCGATAATCCAAAAGCAGGAGATAATATACAGTCTGTGAATTTGGAGACTCCGCCTCCTTCAGATAATGAACTTTCAAAAATGAGCTTGTTTGAAGACCAGATTTTCAATTTAAAAAATGCACAGAGTGGAGGTATGCATATTATCAAAGTCGGCGTTGAAATTCAATATTTCAAAAAGGTAAAAGGAATTAAGGATGTCGACGCAAAACTGGATTTACATAAAGGAACTATTAAAGAATTGGTAGGTACATATTTTCAAAACAAGACTCTGGACGATGTTATGGCTGAGGACGCAAAGCAAAAAGCCAAACAGGAGTTGACCACTCAGATTAACGAGCTTCTTTCTTTAAATGAAAAAGAAAACAAGAAGATTGTTTACACGATTGTGTTTGAAGAATGGTTCTATCAATAATTTCTTAGCAAGGGAGGAAGCAGGTTGGGGGATATACTCTCACAACGCGAAATTGACGAACTTTTAAAAGCCCTTGGCACCGGTGAACTTAATATCGAAGAAATGAAAACAGCCAAGGAAGAAAAGAAAATCAGAGTACATAATTTTCTAAGGCCCACCAAGTTTGCAAAAGACCATTTAAGGACCTTAAGTTACATACATGAAAATTATGCCCGGCTTGTTACCAATTATCTAACGGGATATTTAAGAACAGCGGTGCAGGTCGAAATTGCAACTGTCGAATCCTTGCCGTATTCTGATTTTACAAACTCCATTTCCGTATCTTCTGCGGTAATACTGGGAGTTATTGACTTTAATCCACTTAATGGCTCAATTTTGCTGGATATTTCGCCATCATTAGCTTTTACAATTATTGACAGGATACTTGGAGGTAAAGGCACCCTTATTGAAAAAATGCGTGGTTTCTCTGAGATTGAGATGGCTATTATCGAGAGGGTAATTGTCCAGTTGACAAATCTCTTGAGGGAACCATGGGAGAGTATTATAACCATTCGACCCAGATTGGACAGGATTGACAACAATGCTCAATTTGCACAGCTTATCAACCCGAATGAAATGGTTGCTATTGTAACATTGAGTGTAAAAATCGGTGATGTCGAAGGCATGATGAATCTTTGCCTTCCCCATATGGTTTTGGAACCTATCGTGCCAAAGCTTAGCACAAAAATCTGGTTTTCCGCTATTGAAAAGGAGATTACAGAAGAAACAAAACAGACACTGGCAAAAAGAATTGAGAGTACCGAAGTTGCAATTAAAGCTGTTTTGGGGTCGAATGAAATAACAATCAGGGATTTCCTGTCTCTGCAAAAAGGAGATGTGATACCTTTGGATACCGGGATAAACGGACATGTAAAGGTTATGGTTGGAAATATACTGAAATTTTATGGCAAACCAGGTATCAAGAAGAACCGGGTTGCAATAAAAATTAGCGATGTAATAAGAGAGGAGGAAACATAAATGGGAGACATGTTGTCGCAGGCGGAAATAGATGCCTTGCTCAGCGGGGCACCTCTTCATGAAGCAGATTCTGATACTAAACAGAGCATTTTTAATCAGCATGAAACGGAAGTTCTTATATCAAAAGAGAATATGGGAATGCAGTCTTTTGCAGCGGCCCTGACAACAATATTAGGACAGAATGTTTCAATGGTTGTTGAAAATCTTCAAGCATCAACCTGGGAGGAAATGTCTGAAAAATATGGCTCAAACAATACGGTTATAGTGTTTGACCTTGGTGGAAGCTTTTCCTGCAGAAATGTTTTCATTATCAGAAGTGAGGCAGCCAGACAGATAATAAGGTCAATGACAGGTGAAAACGACTTTGATTCGGGTGACGCTTTAAGTGAATTTGATCTTGGAGTAATAGGTGAAATCATGAACCAGGCAGCCGGTTCCTATGTGACCTCATTATCTTCATCAATAAATAAAAGTGTAAGCATTGCTCCTCCAAATGTTGTTGAAAGCTACATAAACAGTGAAACTGGAAAGGATTTTATTGATTCCGATGAGTTCATAGTCATTTCCTGTGAAATGGCAATTGATAATATATGCAAGGATTATTTGCTGCATCTGGCTCCAGTATCTTTTGCACGAACACTTTTGGAATTTGAAAAGCAGAAGGAAAGCAGTTCTTCTGCCACCGGAGCCGGTAACGGAGGAAAAAAACCTGCAGGCATTGAAAAAGCTTCAAACAATATTTCCTTTGCACAAGATAAAGGACCGGAAAGTAATTCTGCCTATACCACCCGCAAAGACACGGCAAACGATTTGCAAACGCCCAAAGATCTGGTTAGTGTGCAACCGGCAAAATTCCAGTCTTTTGATGAGGAAGCAAAATTAAATTTGGAAAAAAAGAATCTGGATCTTATACTGGATGTACCGTTGCAAATAACAGTTGAACTTGGCAGAACCCACAAACTGATAAAAAATATTCTGGAATACGGTCCGGGCTCGGTAATAGAGCTTGACAAGCTTGCCGGTGATCCTGTGGATATTCTTGTTAACGGCAAAAACATTGCCAAAGGTGAAGTTGTTGTCATTGATGAGAGCTTTGGGGTCCGGGTTACAGATATAGTCGATCCCTCAAAGCGATTATAAATATTAATAATTGCGTTTATAAATTTTCATTAAGGGTGAATTAAAAGTAAGGAGAGAAGAAAATGGCTAATGGAATACTAATAGTTGATGATGCAGCTTTTATGAGAATGATGATCAGGGATATTTTACTGAAGAATGGTTTTGAGGTGGTGGCTGAGGCGGAAAACGGTCTTCGTGCCATAGAAAAATACAAGGAAGTATCACCTGATTTAGTAATTATGGATATTACAATGCCTGAACTGAGCGGAATTGATGCCGTAAAAGAAATCAAGAAAATTGACAGAAATGCAAAGATTATCATGTGCTCTGCAATGGGACAGCAGGCAATGGTTATAGAGTCAATCCAGGCTGGAGCTATAGACTTTATTGTCAAACCTTTTAATTCCGAAAGGGTGATTGAAGCGGTAAAAAAGGTTATAAGGTAATGTTTCCGGCTTTAAATTGCATTGTGTTTTCTTTTGTATTTGTATGAATCAATATGATTGATATAGGGGGAGATGACACCTTTGGATTGGGGTGACATACTTGCCGCTTTTTTATATATCCTTGTATTAGGTGTAATAATTTTTTTAGCATATATGTACACCAAATATATAGGAAAAAAAGCTGGCAGGTTATTTCAGGGCAAATATATAAATATTGTTGAAACAATAAGCCTCGGAGGAGATAAACGCATCCATCTTGTCAAGGTGGGAGAAGAGTTCTTTCTGATTTCCAGTACTGCTAAAGATGTGAATTTTCTGACCGGTTTAAAACTCAATGAATTAGCAGCAGCAGAGGGAGAAGAAGAGGTAAAGAAGGAGAACACCTTTAGCTTTAATGCAATTTTGAACAGATATATAAATTTATCCAAAGAGAATATAAGTCAAGCTAAAAAGCCGGATGAAAGCACTCAAAAAAAGAATATATTCAAGGATAATCTACGCAAGTTGCAATCCTTAACAAATAAAAATGAACTGAGCGGGGATGAAAATATAAAAAATGAAATTGAAAAATCTGATTAAACTGCTGTTAATACTTATAGTAATTTTGCTTCTATGCGGCTGCTCTGCACAGAATGTTCCTTTCCCAAGCATTAACATAGAAATGCAGAATGCCCAAAATCCTGATGAGGTAGCAGCAAGTATTCAGATTTTACTATTGTTGACAGTACTTTCACTTGCACCGTCAATACTTATAATGATGACGTCATTTTCAAGAATAATCATAGTGCTTTCTTTTTTAAGAAATGCACTGGGTACACAGCAAATGCCGCCTAATCAGGTCTTAATCGGGCTGGCATTGTTTTTATCATTATTTGTAATGACTCCTGTATTTCAGGATATTAATGAAAACGCATACCAACCTTACATAAACGGTGAGATAGCATACGAGGAAGCTCTCGGGAATGCTTCGGATTCAATCAAGGAGTTCATGCTTGGACAAATTATGGATAAAAAGCGTGATAAAGACCTGGCCTTTTTCATTAATTTATCCGGAGTTGAAACTCCTGCCGGCATGGAAAACCTGGTTAAACTGCCCCTCAGTACGATCGTGCCGGCTTTTCTGATAAGTGAGTTGACAATTGCATTTAAAATAGGGTTTTTGATTTATATTCCCTTTTTGGTTGTTGACATGATTATTGCCAGCACATTGATGTCCATGGGAATGATGATGCTGCCGCCAATATTGATTTCGCTGCCTTTCAAGATACTTCTTTTTATTGTGGTGGATGGCTGGAATCTTGTTGTTCAGGCTCTTGTCGGCAGTTTTACATAATATGCAGGTTTGAATATAATGATTTTAGGTTTTTACAGATAAACCTATCGGGAGGTAAAAATTGGATCAGGGAACCATTGTTGACATAGCTCAAAAATCTTTGCTTACTATAATTTCCGTGTCTGCGCCAATGCTTTTGCTAAGCCTTATTGTGGGTCTTGCCGTTAGCATATTCCAGGCAACGACACAAATACAGGAAAGCACGCTAACCTTTATTCCTAAAATACTGGCTGTTTTTGCAGCGATTTTATTATTCGGATTATGGATGCTTCGTACGCTTTCCGAATTTACACTGGACATATATGGAAATATCAATTTGTATATCAGGTAATATTATATAATGCATAAATTTTGTGTCAAAAACAGGAGGTAAATGTATTGCTTGGAGACCTGATTTTAGCCGGAACTGAAACATTCATACTTGTTCTTGTCAGGATGACAGGACTGTTTGTTGTTTCCCCTGTTTTTGGCAGAAGAAATTTGCCGGCGCCCTTTAAAATCGGATTTGCATTTTTTCTTGCGATAATTATGACTTCCACCTTAAATACGCCAGTTGTTCAAATTGAGGAAAACCTGTTTGCATATGCAATCCTGGTTTTGAAGGAATTCATGGTGGGACTGGTCATCGGATATATTTCGTACCTGGTTTTGTCTGCCGTCTACCTGGCCGGTCAGCAAATTGACATGCAAATAGGCTTCAGCATGGTGAATGTTTTGGATCCCATGAGCAATATTCAGGTTCCTATTACATCTAATTTTTATTTTATTATCTGCATATTGATAACCCTTGCCATAAACGGGCACCACATGATAATAAAAGCACTGTTTGACAGCTTCATTATTGTCCCGCCCGGTTCGGCAACTTTTGATAGCCAGGTGCTGATCCAGGATATGGTAAGAATGCTTGGCAATATATTTATAATTAGCTTTAAAATAAGTGCACCGGTTACAGCCGCAATTTTGATTGCAGATATCGCCATGGGGGTTGTTATGCGGACAGTTCCCCAGGTTAACATTTTTGCAGTAGGTATGCCTCTTAAAATATTGCTTGGACTGGTTGTAATTTTTGCTACCATGATTGTTTTCAGGACTTTGGCCAACTCCCTGATAAGCGGTGTAAAAACTGAGACAAATATTTTTCTGGAACATATCAGGTAGCCAAAAAACCGGAAAGGCGAAAGGTTGAAAGGTGAAAGCTGCAGAAGAGAAAGAAAAGGCGAAATGCGTGTCAGCTTAAAATAATAGTTTGGAAGCCGAAGAATGTAAGTTGATATGTGAAAATTTTGTGAAGCTCTGATTGTGAAGGATTGGAAACCGGAGAGCTAAAAGGGGGAAAGGCCGGAAGGCGAAAGGGGAAAGCACGGAAGCTGAAAGATGGAAAGATGGAAAGGTGGGAAGCTGAGGGTTGGACAGGTGGACACCCGGTAAGTTGTTGGAAATTAACCTTCAATTGTTTGCCGCAGATGATGAAGGCAGGACTGAAAAAGCCACGCCTAAGAAAAGACAGGATGCAAGAAAGAAAGGTCAGGTTCTTCAAAGCAGGGAAATTACTGCTTCAATAGGACTGCTTGCTGTGTTTTTAGGTCTTAAAGCTTTCAGCGGATATATATTCGGTGAGATTTCCCTGTTTATGGAAAGAATTTATACCGAGTACATACCAATGGACGAACTCTATAGTTATAGTGGATTGTACAACTTAATGATTGATGCAGGCCTTGTATTGTTAAAAACAGTCGCGCCTGTTTTGGCAATAGCGTTGGTGGCGGTGCTTGTCTCAAGTTATGCCCAGGTCGGTTTTCTTTTTACAACCGAGACTTTGAAGCTAAAATTGGATAAAATCAATCCCCTGAAAGGTTTTAAGAGAATTTTCTCCATGCAATCGACAATACAGCTGACAAAGTCCGCAATAAAAGTAGTGATAGTTTCGAATCTGGGATATACATACTTGATTGAAGAGCAGCATAATATTTTGCAGTTGATGGACATGGACATTACTGCCATTGCAGTTTATATTGGTTCCACCGTTGTAAATATAGCGGTGAGAATGTGTATTGCGCTTCTTTTGCTGTCTTTGGTTGATTACCTGTATCAATGGTGGGAGTTTGAAAAAAGCCTGAAAATGTCAAAGCAGGAGGTCAAGGAGGAGTATAAGCAACTTGAAGGGAATCCTGAAATCAAGTCAAGGATAAAGCAAAAGCAAAGACAAATTTCAATGAGAAGAATGATTCATGATGTGCCCAAAGCAGATGTTGTAATTACCAACCCTGACCACTATGCGGTTGCGATAAAATATGATGAAAAAGTTGATGAAGCACCGGTAGTGATTGCAAAGGGGCAAGGTTTTATAGCCCAAAGAATCAAGGAAGTTGCAAGAGAGAACGACATACAGCTGGTGGAAAACAAGCCGCTGGCCAGAGCACTTTACAGTGCGGTTGAAGTTGGTGAGGCAATTCCCAGAGAACTCTATCAGGCAGTAGCAGAAGTGCTTGCATATGTTTACAGCATGAAGAAGGGAGGAAGCTTGAGTGAAGTATAATGAGTATGCAGTACCGGTAGTAATATTGGCTATCATTCTTACTATAATATTGCCAATACCCAGCTTTTTGCTTGACTTTTTGCTTGCTTTGAACATTATTATTACAGCCGTAATTCTAATAAACACCATATATCTTGAAAACCCGCTTCAGCTTTCCATATTTCCTTCGATACTGGTGATTACGACTTTATTCAGGCTGTCATTGAATGTAACATCCACAAAACTTATACTTGCAGACGGTAATGCAGGCAAGGTGATCGAAGGTTTCGGAAAGTTTGTGGGACGGAATAATCTGGTGGTTGGATTTATTGTCTTTTTTGTAATAACAATTGTAAACTTCATGGTTATTACAAAGGGGGCTGAAAGAATAGCGGAAGTTGCTGCAAGATTCACCCTGGATGCCATGCCCGGAAAGCAAATGGCTATTGATGCGGATCTTAATGCCGGACTTATTAATGACATGGAAGCAAAGGAAAGACGCCGCAATGTACAGCGGGAATCGGATTTTTACGGGGCTATGGACGGTGCCAGCAAATTCGTTAAAAATGATGCAATTGCAGGCATCATAATAACATTCCTGAATATCATCGGCGGAATAATCATCGGTATGGTGTTCAGAAATGAGGATATCAATTATGCTTTGCAAAAGTACGCATTATTGACCATCGGTGATGGGCTTGTAAGCCAGATACCGGCACTGATGCTCTCGGCTTCAACAAGCTTTATAGTAACCAGAGCCGCCTCCGACTCCAACCTCACACAGGATTTAATCAAGCAGTTGTTTTTCAGTCCCAGGGTTTTGTTTGTAACATCAGGTTTGAGCATTATCCTTGGAACATTTCTCACGTTTTTGCCCTTTTTGATTCTTTCCATAGCTTTAGGGGTTATAGGTTACAAAATGCTTCAGATTACGAAAAATGCCCAAAAGACTGATGAAGTCCGGGTGGAAAAGGCTGAGGCTGAAGAAATCAGAAAACCTGAAAATGTAGTTTCCCTGCTTCAAATTGACCCTATAGAAATCGAGCTGGGTTATTCGTTGCTTCCAATGGCGGATGTAAATCAGGGCGGTGACCTATTGGACAGGGTTGTAATGATAAGACGCCAGCTTGCGCTGGAACTTGGCATGATAGTGCCGATAATAAGGCTGAGGGACAATATACAACTGTCTCCCAGCGAGTATGTTTTCAAAATAAAAGGTGTGGAAGTGGCCAGGGGGGAGCTAATGTTCGACCATTTCCTTGCAATGAATCCGGGTACCGCCGAAGGGGAACTGGAGGGAATCAAAACCACCGAACCGGCCTTTGGCCTGCCTGCAATATGGATTGATGAATCCCAGAGGGATAAGGCGGAAATGCTCGGTTATACTGTCGTTGATCCGCCATCCATTATTTCAACCCATCTAACTGCAATAATAAAGAAACATGCCCATGAGCTCACCGGCAGACAGGAAGTCCAGACACTGATAGAGAACGTCCGCCAGAACTATTCTGCTGTGGTCGAGGAACTGGTACCAAAGCAAATGACCATAGGAGAGATACAGAAAGTTCTGGTCAATCTTCTGAAAGAAGGCGTATCCATCAGGGATTTGCCTACCATATTGGAAACCCTTGCAGATTATATTACGGTGACAAGAGACACTGACATGTTGACCGAATATGTCAGACAAGCCCTTGGCAGAGCCATATTCAAGCAGTTCCTGAATCAGGCAAGCCCCAAGGTTGTTACCCTTGATCCCAATCTGGAGCAAAAAATAATGGAATCGGTGCAAAAAACCGAGCATGGCACTTATTTCTCCATTGAGCCGGGGACTATTAATAAAATAACTAAAATGTTGTCCAAACAATTGGAAAAGCTTACTAATCTGGGATTACCACCGGTAGTGCTTTCATCTCCGGTTGTAAGGTTGTATTTCAAAAGAATGACAGAGCATGCTGTTCCGGACCTGATTGTATTATCTTACAACGAATTGGATCCAAACGTTCAAATACAGTCGGTCGGTACAGTCAGCATATAAGCTCGCGAATAAAATAATATATTCAGTTGTTGTGTGGGGGTTAAGATGAAAATCAAGCGTTATATGGGAAAAGACGTTCAGGAGGCACTCCTAAAGCTTAAAATGGATTTGGGAAACGATGCTGTCATACTTAATACCAGAAAAATAAAGCGAAAAGGTATTTTAAACTTTTTTAAAAAACCGCTGATTGAAGTATTGGCTGCAATAGATGAAGATTACGACAAAAGAGGTCATGAAAAAACCGAACAAAAAGAAAAGACCGAGATAAAGGAAAGTACCGCTGCGCCAAAAAATAGCAACAATATTGCAGAACTTGAAAAAAAGGTTGAAGGTATCGAGTCAATTTTGAAAAAAATGATGGAAAAAATGCAAAACCCGGAACAGTCAGCATCAACCTTAAATACAGGTTCGATGGAGAACCCTGAGGAATCTAAAATTTTTCAACTGTTTTTGAACAACCTTGTAAAAAACGACGTAGATTCAGACATTGCCAATGAAATAATAATTAAAGTAAAAAGCAAAATAAATGCCAATGCCGGGATTAACGAAGCTGTAAATATGATATATAACGAAATTAAAAGCATCCTGGGAGAACCGGAGGGAATTAATGCAGATAACACCGGCAAAGGGAGAGTTGTAATTTTTGTCGGACCTACCGGAGTTGGCAAAACTACAACAGTAGCAAAAATTGCCGCCGAATTTGCCCTTAACCGCAGTAAGAATGTTGCCCTTATAACTGCCGATACATACAGGATCGCAGCAATAGAGCAGCTTAAAACATATGCTGAAATCCTTGGGATCCCACTGACTGTGGTTTATACTCCATCAGATATTAAGAATGCCATTAATGCAAACCGTGATAAAGACCTGATACTTATTGATACTGCCGGCAGAAGCCACAGGAACAAAGCCCAGTTTGAAGAATTGAAGACTTTGGTGAACTTTGCGGAGGCGGACGAAGTATATTTGCTTTTAAGTGCTGCTACAAATGAAAAGGTATGCCGGGAGATATTATCAAATTACAGTTTTTTGAAAAGCTATAAGCTTATATTTACAAAAATGGATGAGTCGCCGCTTTACGGTATTGTACTGAATACTGTAAAACGTACAGGAAAGAAACTTTCTTACTTTACTACCGGCCAGAATGTTCCGGATGATATAGAGAGAGTAGATACAGATAAGGTTATAAGAAGTTTATTAGGGAGAATGCTATAATGACAGATCAGGCTGAAAGACTGAGACAAATTATTGAGAATTTGAAGTTGAAAAAAGAAATAAGCCAAACAGAACAATTTAACAGTAATCCTGCCCATAAGGCAAGAGTAATAGCGGTTACCAGTGGTAAAGGCGGGGTGGGAAAATCAAATGTTGCAGTCAATCTGGCAATTGCTTTGAGTGATTTGGGGCAAAGAGTAATAATACTTGATGCCGATTTCGGCTTGTCCAACGTTGACATATTATTTGGTTTAACCCCTGAGAACACACTTGTTGATGTAATGTATAAAAGGAAAAACATCCTTCAGGTATTATCAAACGGACCGAAAAACACAAAATTTATTTCAGGCGGTTCAGGCGCCAGGGAGCTTGTCCGGCTTCCAAAGGACAAGCTTATAAGTTTTATAGACCATATCAAGCTTTTGGACAGACTTGCAGACATAATCATAATAGATACGGGAGCAGGACTGTCGGATAATGTTATGGGCTTTTTGGCTGCCTCTGATGAAATTTTGCTTGTGGCGACTCCGGAACCGACTTCCATAACAGACGCATATGCGGTTATAAAAATACTTTCCCACCAAAGCAGACTGCCTGTGATTAAATTAATTGTTAACCGGGCGGAATCACAGCGTGAAGCGGCAGACATTTTAAATAAACTTTCCGCTGTGGCATTGAAGTTTTTAAATGTAAAGCTTGAACCCCTTGGGTATATACTAAATGACGAAAATGTATCAAAAGCAGTACGAATACAGCAGCCTTTTTACATGAGTTTCCCCAAAAGTCAGGCAACGAGGAATATTCAGGAAATCTCAAAGAAACTGCTGAATGTTGGGAAAAATGCGCAAGCCGGCAATTACAGCGGTGTTAAGGGATTTTTCAGCAGACTTGCAGGTTTTGTCGGAAATTAGGTAATAAGCTGACGAAGAAAAACTGTATTTTGACAAAATAATACATCAATCATAATAATTTTATGTATTTATTGCTGTCCTTTGGAGGATTTTGGACAATGTTCGCAGAATATATCATAAGACTTATGATTTAGCAGTAGCAGATTATTATTTTGATTTTTTAAGATATTTCAGGATAGTAACCAGAAAATAATTATCTTAACCGTAAGGAAGTAGCGATGGACTCTTTTAGGAATAAATATGATGAAAAATACGGCGGGAATACAGATATGTTTGAAAACAAAATTAATACTGCTAAAGTCCAAATAAGCAGGATTGTTGCTATTGGTGCTTCTACAGGCGGACCTAAAGCACTCCAGGAAATAATTCCGGTGCTGCCTGAAAGCATAAAAGCCCCTGTTTTAGTAGTGCAGCATATGCCTCAGGGGTTTACAAAAATACTTGCTGAGAGGCTCAACAAACTTAGCATGGTAACAGTCAAGGAAGCAGAGGAAAATGATATATTAAGACCCGGATATGTTTATATTGCCCCGGGTAATTATCATTTAAATGTTATTGAAAAAAAAGACAGCAGCTTGCGCATAAGGCTTTCAAAAGAGGAGCCGGTGGAAGGGCACAGACCTTCTGTAAACAAGATGTTTTGTTCTTTGGCTGAGATTAAAGCTATTGAAAAAATTGCAGTTATTTTGACAGGGATGGGAAGAGACGGCACTGACGGACTTTTGGAATTGAAAAAGAGTGGCAAGGTTTATACTATTGCTCAAAACGAAAGTACTTCAGTGATTTATGGTATGCCAAAATCTGCCGTTGAGGCGGGCGTAGTGGACATTGTACTGCCACTGGGCGATATATCGGCAGAAATTATCAAATGTGTAGGGGTGTAGAGATGGGAAAAGAACAGTATATTGAAGTTTTTATTGAAGAAACAAGGGAACATTTGCAGAACCTGACTCAGATGTTGTTGCAATTGGAAAAAAACCCTGAAGATAAAGAGACAATCAATGAGATTTTCAGGTCTGCCCATACATTAAAAGGCATGTCCGGCACAATGGGCTTTGAATCCATGTCAGGACTGACACACAAAATGGAAGATGTTCTTGATTTGATCAGAACAGATAAAATTATGGTTGAACCTTACATAGTGGATTTGCTCTTCAAGTGCCTTGATTCTCTTGAAGAACACCTGGAAAGTATTATCAGCACGGGAAATGAAAGCGATAATAAGTATATTAAAATTATTGAATTACTGGAAAAATTGATTTCCGAAAGCGGCGGTAGCAGCGCTGCAAAAGGACATGCACCCGGAAATGCAAGAATCAAAAACGGTGAAACTGGTTTTGAATTTCTGAAAGCTGATGAGTATGAATACGGGGTAATTATGAAAGCCCGTGAAATGGGAATGAATGTTTTTCAGATAAATGTCACCCTGGATAAAGGATGCCTGCTCAAATCTGCACGTACCTTCATAGTATTTCAAGCCCTTGAGAAACATTCCGAAATTATCAAAGCCGAGCCTCCTGTGGAGGACCTTGAGGATGAAAAATTTGACTTTGAGTTTTCCGTCATCGTTGTTACTTCAAAGCCAAAAGAAGTATTTATTGATGCCCTGTACTCAATTTCTGAAATTGAAAAAGTTGAAGTTGAACTGTATACACCCAGGTACAGTCCACAACAGAAACAGGATTCTTACCAGTCATTGGCTCACGATGCCGATACAAAGGCATCAGCCGATGATACTGCAAAAAACAGGCTTATTACATCAAAAACCGTCAGGGTCGATATAGAAAGACTTGATGTTCTGATGAATCTTGTAAGCGAATTGATTATTTTGAAGACAAGGCTTGGAGGGATTCCTTCACTGCAAACATCAGGTGAATTTGTTGAGTCAATAGAATATCTTGAAAGAGTAGCCACAAATTTGCATAACGCAGTTATGAAAGTCAGGATGGTTACTCTGGAAAAAGTATTCAGCAGTTTCCCAAGAATGATAAGGGACATTGCCCGTGAATTAAATAAAAAAATAAACCTTGTGATGTCAGGTGAAAAAACGGAACTTGACCGTACGGTAATTGATGAGATCGGAGAACCTTTGATACATATTTTAAGGAATGCTGCATACCACGGGCTTGAACCGGCAGAAGTCAGAAAAAAGATGAATAAACCTGAAGAAGGCAATATTTACCTTCGTGCATATCAGGTTGGGAACAGTGTTGTAATAGAAATTGAAGATGACGGACAGGGACTTGACATGGACGCTATAAGGAAGACTGCAATAGAAAAAGGACTTATCAAGGAAGAGTATGCGTTCAGTCTATCCCGGGAAGAAGTCATGGAGTTGATTTTCACTCCGGGATTCAGCACCGCAAAAGAAGTATCCGACCTTTCCGGCAGAGGCGTAGGGCTTGACGTTGTCAAGACAAAAATAGAATCCATGAGCGGTTCCATTGAGATGGAAACTGAAAAAGGCAGGGGTACGAAATTTACCATCCGGCTTCCCCTGACTCTTGCAATTATCCAGGCCTTGCTGGTTCAGGTGGTCAATGAGAAGTATGCGATTCCGCTTAACTCAACCAGCCAGATAGTAAAAATCAAGCCTTCTGAAATAAGAAACATACAAAAAAGAGAAGTAATTCTCCTTCGTGATCAGGTTATTCCGGTAATAAGGCTTGATTCTGTTCTTGAGGTTCCGGAAGAGAATACTTCGGAAAAGAAAGAATTGACGGTTGTTACAGTGAAAAAAGGCGAGAAACTCTCAGGTTTTATTGTGGATAAAGTACTGGGACAGCAGGAAATTGTAATAAAATCCCTGGGAAAGCTGTGCTCCGGCATAAAATGCATTGCTGGTGCAACGATTCTTGGAGATGGAAATGTAGCCCTTATTCTGGACATAAATTCACTTGCCTGATGTTGACATTATAGCAAAAAGACAACCTGTCCAATTTGACAAACTTATTAATGTGTTGAAAGGGGTGCTTTTTTTGGATCAAAAACTTAGAGAGAAACAATTCATTACCTTTAACCTGGCAGGTAATGAATATGGGATTGATATACAGGAAGTTATGGAAATTACTGTAATGATGCCCATAACAATAGTGCCTAAGACGCCCGGATATATAATGGGAGTAATCAACCTGCGAAGTGATGTAGTACCCGTGGTCAGCCTTATGAACAGACTTGGGTTGGGTGAGTACAATTATACTGAAGACACAAGAATTATTATTGTTGTACATGATGACATAAGGTTCGGGGTTGTAGTTGATTCGGTTAAAGAAGTGCTTAGCATTAATGAGGAAAACATCGAAAACATTACAGCCACTGATGAAAACCAGAGTGATGAATGTATTTACGGCGTTGGAAAACTAGGAGAAAGAATAATTGCTCTTCTGGATGTTGAAAGGATAATTAACCTGAAAACAGGAGGGTAAACCATGTCCGGTAATTTTAATAGTTTTAGTAATTTTAACGATATGCACCTGGATATCTTAAAAGAGATCGGCAACATCGGCTCCGGGAACGCAATAACAGCTTTGGCTAAAATGTTGAACAAAAAAATCGATATGGAAGTACCTAAGGTGAAGATTCTCAAGTTCAGTGAAGTGACGGAAATTCTTGGTTGTGCAGAGAATCCGGTTGTCGGGGTAATGCTTGCCATTGAAGGTGATATGACAGGATGCATATTATTTTTGCTGGACTTGAGTGCAGCCCGTGCTCTTGTAAATATGCTTATGGGCATGGATAACAAGGCAATGGCTGACAATGCTGAATTTTCTGAAATAGAAGTATCTGCATTGAAGGAAACCGGCAACATTCTGGCGAGCTCCTACCTGTCGGCCTTATCGGAACTGACAGGCATAAAAGTGTATCCATCGGTGCCCGACATCTCCATTGATATGGCTGGAGCCATTTTAAGCGTTCCTGCCATTGAGTTTGGGAAACTGGGGGAGACTGTGCTTTATATTGAGACAGAGTTTTCTGAAGGTTGTACCAGGGTGGTCGGTGATTTTTTCCTTGTGCCAGATATTGAGTCATATGGTGTACTAATGAGAGCTTTAGGAGTTATTTGGTAATGCAGAATATTTTAAGAGTTGGTATGGCGGATCTGAAATGTGTTGAGTACCCGGGTATTTTGACTACACTTGGGCTTGGTTCCTGTGTTGGAATTGCCCTTTTCGACACGCAAAGAAAGGTGATAGGATTAGCGCATATAATGCTGCCCTCAAGCAGCCAGGCCAGAAGCATCGAAAACCCTGCAAAATTTGCTGATACGGCAATAATAAATCTTTTGGAGGACATGGAAAGAAACGGTGCAAGGCTTAGGAATATTGTTGCAAAACTTGCAGGGGGAGCTCAAATGTTTGCCTTTTCAAAACTCTCCTCCATTCTAAATGTTGGGGAGAGAAATGTTGCATCTGCCAAGGAAAAGCTCAATGAGTTGAATATACCGATAATTTCGGAGGATACCGGCGGCAACTATGGACGGACAATTGAGTTTTATTCAAATGACGGTTCTCTGCTCATAAAAACCATAGGACACGGTGTAAAGAAAATATGATTGAATATAACCCAACCATTGGAGGAGACATAAATGGCATACATAAAAAAACTGCCTTTTATAATAGCTTTTATAGTTGCTATGTTGGTCGGATTGGTTAGTTATTATAAAGGGGTTGATGTACAGACAGTATATGTGAGAATGACGGTAAGTCTGGCCGTATTTTTCGTAGCAGGCATCTTTTATACAAAAATTGTAGAACAACTGGAAAAAGAAATAGCGGAAAAAAAGAAAAGTGTTGAAAAACTATCTGGTCAAACTGTCAGCGGGGAATCAGGCAGCAAAGTGCCACCGGTTTTTTACAGGCCCAGGATGGATGACAACGATGAACCTGTTGCAGGCAGTAATATCAAAGTTCAGGAAGAAACAGATACTGAGAAGCCTGAGATTAATATGAAGGATGAATTTTCCCCATGGGATTTAAATGATATAATTAACTACAAAGTACAAAAGAAATAATGTGTGGGGTGTATTATGTTATCCACCGAAGAAAAAATTGAGCTGTGGAAGCAATATGCAAAATGCAGGGATCAATCCATAAGAGATAGATTAATCATAGAATATTCCTATCTTATAAAATATGTCGCCGGAAGACTTAGCATATACTTTGGCTCCAACGTAGAATATGATGACCTTATTGGTTTTGGAGTTTTTGGATTAATAGATGCCATAGACAAGTTCGATATAAATAAGGGGGTCAAATTTGAAACTTATGCTTCCCTCAGAATCAGAGGCGCAATATTGGACAGCATCAGGGAAATGGACTGGGCCCCAAGATCAATCCGGCAAAAAGGCAAAGAACTGGAAAGCGCTTTCACCATGATAGAAATTGAAACCGGAAGGCCTGCTACCGACATTGAGGTGGCAAAGAGAATGGGTGTTTCTCTAAAAGAGTATTATAAAATACTAAACAGTGTTAACTCATCAAATCCCATATCTCTGGAAGAATACCTGGAGCAATGCAATGAATCGGGAGTAAAATCTGATAGCATAGATTGGGAAACCCAACCGGACAGCTATATTGAGATTGTAGAAATGAGAGATATTCTAAGTGAAGCGATTGATAATCTCCCAGAGAAGGAAAAAGTGGTAATTTCGCTTTATTATTTTGAAGAATTGACACTTAAAGAGATAAGTGAAGTAATGAAGGTATCCGAATCAAGAATTTCGCAGTTGCATACAAAGGCGTTATTTAGGCTGAAAGGGAAAATAAACAGGCACAGGACATTGCTGAATGGCTGAAATATTAACTAAGCACTTTTAAACTTCGGTGGATTTTCATTGCCCTATACCATGATGTATAGTAACAAAGAGAATGCGAGCATGTCCAAACCAAAAATGCTTATGATTTCCTGAATAACCAAAGCTGTATATGGAAAGCAAAGCACCCGCAAAAAATGTGAGGGGAGATAACGATGCCAGAACACACAAGCAACAATTTTTTTTCGGATAACAAGGCTACTTATAGTTTGGATTTCAAAGATGACGGAGTATACCTTACTGTATTTAATTCTCAAAAAAGTGAATTAAGCGCCGAAGTTAATGAAATAATAAGCAAGCTGTTATATAAAGGGATTAAAAATTATGAAAGAGAAGTTATTATTGATGCAATAAAAAGTTCAAATTCCAAGCCGGTAAAGATTGTTACATATGAAAAGCCGGGAATTATTAGAGACGCGACAGCAAAAATAATTCTCAGCCTTGATAAAATGCAGGCATTCGTAGTACTTTCAAGACCTGAAGGAGGAAAACCCCTGGGAGAGGATGACCTCTTAAAACTTCTTTCATCAGAGGGGGTTGTCCATGGAATCAAAAAAGAAGTCATCCAGGACTTAGGCCAAAACCCGGTATATGACACAAATGTTTTGGTTGCTGAAGGTGATCCGCCGGTCAACGGCAGGGATGGCAAAGTAATATTCCATTTTGACTTAAACAGGAATTACACGCCTATAATCCTGGAAGACGGCAATGTTGATTTCAGAAATCTAAACATAATTGAAACTGTAACCAAAGGCCAAAAATTATGCACGATTGTTCCTCCGACAGAAGGGATACCGGGCAAAACAGTCACCGGTAATACTCTTAAAGCTTTAAACGGTAAAAAGGTTAAGATACCAAAAGGTAAAAATGTCGAATTAAGTGAAGATGAACTGTCGCTTATTGCTTCAATAGACGGACAGGTACAATACCTTGACGGGAAGGTAAGTGTTTTTGCAACCTATGAGGTACCGGCGGATGTGGATAATTCTACAGGCAACATCAAATTTATCGGAAATGTTGTGGTCCGGGGCAATGTATTATCCGGTTTTGAAATTGAAGCCGGCGGTTTTGTGGAAGTATGGGGTGTTGTGGAAGGAGCTGTAATTAAGGCCGGGGCTGATATAATTATCAGAAGAGGTGTGCACGGATTGGGCAAAGGATACCTTGAAGCCGGCGGGGATGTTGTATCAACCTATATAGAAAACAGCACTGTTAATGCAAGAAACAATATAAAGGCTGATGCTATAATGCACAGTCAGGTCCGGTGCGGGAACAGGATTGAACTTTCCGGAAGGAAAGGCCTTTTAGTCGGTGGATCTGCAAAAGCAGGAAAAGCAATATCTGCCAAGGTTATTGGGTCCATTATGGCAACTGCTACTGAAATTGAGGTAGGCATGGATCCAAATCTTAAAGAAAGGTACAAAGCTTTGCGTGACGAATCAGCCCAGATACAGAGTGACTTAAAGAAGACTTCACAGGTTATTGAACTGCTGCAAAAATTGCAAGGTATAGGCCCGCTACCTCCGGAAAAGTCTGAAATGCTTTCAAAAAGTATAAGAACAAGAATTTTTCTAAATAGCCGGCTAAATGTGATAAAATCTGAAATTGCTGAGATAGAAGAGAAAATGCAGGAAGAAGCACGGGGCACCATCAGTGTTTACAACTTCTTATACCCGGGAACCAGCGTGACCATAGGCTCCTGCAAGATGTTTGTAAAGGAAAACCTGCAGTTTTGCACCCTGTACCGGGATGGTGCCGATATAAGGATTGGACCTTATAGAAAGTAACGGTTTTAGATTGGCTAATCAAGGTTCAAGCCGGGAAGAATCCTGTTTTAAAAAAAGTAACAAGGATGTGGTTTTATGCCCATAAAACCTATTGACATGCAGGTTGCAGTTCCAAGGTCTCTGGAAGCCTCAAAGGTAAATAGTGAGGAGCTTTCAAGAACCATGGCCATACGGCAGAATCAGGCGATTAGTGTACAAAAGAAGGCTGAAAATGAAATGAAGCAGGTATATAACCCCAAAAATATTGAAAAAATGATTATTCATTCAGAAAAAGAAAATGAAAGGAATAAATATTCAAAAGACAACGGGAAGCAAAAAGGAAACCGGAATAAAAAGCAATCTGAAATGTATAGGCAGGATAAAAAAGTACAAGGTGAAAGTGGAGCCAGATTGGATATAAGGCTGTAAATATTCACAAGATGAACAGCATTCCTGGTGCATACGGCAACATAGTGAAGAGGTGATTTTTCATGAATCAGTTTTATGCAGTAACCATACTTATAGGCTCAGCAATGATATTTGCAGCATTTTTCATGGTCTTGGCAGACTGGAAAAAATTAAAGGTAAGCTCTACGGTTTTTGATGAAAAGAAACAAGAGCTTATGGATTTAATAGAAGATGCGGACCTAATGATTGAAGAGCTCAACAAATTATCTGAATACATATTTTCAAAGGCAGACCAGAAAAATACTTTGCTTAATCAAACACTGGAAGTATTCAACAGCAAGTATTCAAAGATTCAGGCAGAGCTGGAAAACGGAAATTCAGCAGGAGATTTGAAAAATCCGAATACCCCCGGGCAATCAGCCAATATGGATTATGGAGATACTTCCGGGAATCTTCATGACGAGGATGCGGTGATTTTAAACAATACTGTTATTAAGCGTTCCATTGATACTGAATCAATCGAAGCTGCTTTGAGCAATACGGAAAAGTTTGCTTCAAACAGTCCTGTGGCTGCCTATCAGCAAGCACAAAAGCTGTATGAAAAAGCAAAAAATCCACAAGCTAAAGATACACATAAAGAAAAGAATAAGAAATCAGCCAGCAAAATAACAAACCCAACATATAAGAAAGTTTTAGCCCTTTCAGAAAAAGGCATGAGTGAAATTGAAATTGCCAGAAATCTCAATATGGGCAGAGGAGAAATTCAACTCATACTTGATTTACACAGGTAGGAAAGACTATTCTGCATCATTCTTTTGCAAAAGGTGGAAAGTTAATGTAGGCTTGTGTTTTCAGGTTTCTGCCGCTTTTTTCATTCAATGGTTTATTCCGGGATATGTAAAAACCGTCGCTTTTACAGGGGAGGTTTAAAAAGACAATGAAGAATTTTGACTTAAAAAGTGTTATACTTGGAATTGGAATTGGTATGGTGGTTATATCTATTATAGGTATGATATTTTTCTCAAAATAAAGTTTTAAAAGAGAGTTAAAGGTAGACCCTGAAAAGTATCATGGAACAAATTAACAAAGTTTGATTTTTAAATTTTTGGGTGTTTTTTTACATCCTGGCTCTAAGGGAGTGCTTTCATGAATTTATTGAAAATAGTCGAAAGAAAAATGCCGGAATTAAGCAAAAGGCAAAAACGCATTGCCCAGTACTTAATAGATCATTATGATAAAGCAGCGTTTATGACTGCATCCAAACTTGGAGAAGCTGCGGGAGTTAGTGAATCGACTGTAGTCAGGTTTGCAACGGCCCTGGGATTTGACGGGTACCCGGAACTGCAAAAAATGCTGCAGGAACTTATAAAAAGTAAATTAACTTCAGTACAGAGAATGGAAGTATCCACCAATATTATTGATGAAAGCAATGTTCTTAAAAGCATTTTGCAATCAGACATAATAAAAATTAAAGAGACTTTGCAAAGTATTGACCAGGAAAACTTCAAAAATGTGGTTAAGGCAATTTTGAACGCAAAAAGAATTTATATTATAGGAGTAAGAAGTTCGGCTTCACTTGCCGTTTTTTTGAGTTTTTACTTCAACCTGATTTTTGACAATGTCAAGCTTTTGCATGCAGCAAGTGAAAGCGAAATGCTTGAGCAAATATTAAGAGCGTCTTCGGATGATGTACTGTTAGGTATTACATTCCCAAGGTACTCGAAAAGAACAGTTAAAGCAATGCAGTTTGCAAAAAATAAAGGTGCTGTATGTATTGCCATAACCGATAGCGGCAAATCACCCATAGTACCTTTTGCAGACCTGGTTTTGTTTGCCAGAAGCGATATGGCTTCATTTGCAGATTCCCTGGTGGCACCCTTAAGTGTAATAAATGCGTTAATTGTGGCAGTTGGCATGAGCAGGAAGGAACAGTTGTATGAAACCCTTACAAACCTGGAAGCCATATGGGATGAATACAATGTTTATGAAAAGACAGATAATATAAGTAATGATTAATCCAAAACATGAAAGCAGTTCCATATATTGATTTAAAATGGAACAACAAGGCAGTGGAGGTTTGGATAACCCTGAAGGTGTACCGGCAAAGCGATTATTAAAGTTGACTTATGCCACATGATTTGTATTGCCAGGAAGGGGGCCGGTACAGCAGCCACTTTTTTTATAAGACCCGTATTTCCAAGCAATATAATTCACTTTTACCGGAGGTAATAAATGACAAAACGTATAGTGGTCATAGGAGGGGGTGCTGCAGGGCTTATGGCGGCAGGCAGCGCTTCCGGACCTGATAATGAAGTGATAATTTGCGAAAAAAACAATATTCTTGGAAAAAAGCTGCTGATAACCGGAAAAGGCAGATGCAACATTACAAACAACTGTGATATTGATGATTTGATTAATAATATTCCCGGCAATGGGAATTTTTTATATTCGTCTTTCTACACATTTTCCAACAAGGACATTATTGACTTTTTTGAAAGCCGTGGTCTTAAGACCAAGATTGAAAGAGGCGGAAGAGTTTTTCCTGAATCCGACAAGTCAAGTGATGTGGTGGCTGTACTGAAAAATTTTGTACACCAGGCAGGAGTAAAGGTATTGTATAACACGGCCATATCTGAAATATTGTGCCGTGATGGCAGGGTATGGGGTGTAAAGACTGAAAAAGAGGAAATAATTAATTGTGACAGGATTATTCTTACTACAGGAGGTGCAAGTTACCCGGGAACCGGATCAACGGGAGACGGTTATAAAATACTTTCCCGGCTGGGCCATACAATAATACCCCCGAGACCTTCCCTGGTACCGCTGGAAACTTCCGAGGGATGGGTCAGAGATTTGCAGGGGCTTTCATTAAAAAACGTAAAGGTTGTATTCCGTAATTCCCTAAATAAAAATATATATTCTGATTTCGGTGAAATGCTGTTTACCCACTTCGGAGTCTCGGGACCGGTAATTTTAAGCGGAAGCAGGCATCTTCTGGATTACGGTTACAGAGATATAAAACTGATAATAGACTTAAAGCCTGCCCTTAATGAAGAAACCCTTGACAAAAGAATACAAAGGGATTTTGAAAAGTATTCAAGAAAACAGTTTAAAAACTCCCTAGATGATTTGCTGCCTAAAAAAATGATACTGGTGTTTATACAATTGTCAGGGATACCGGAAGATAAGCCCGTCAATCAGATAACAAAAGAAGAAAGGCGGAATATGATCAGATTGATGAAAGAACTGACTCTGACCGTCAGTAACTCCCGTTCCTTGAAAGAAGCAATTGTTACCGCAGGGGGAGTGTCGGTTGATGAAATAAACCCGGGAACAATGGAATCAAAACTCGTCAAAGGGCTTTATGTAGCCGGGGAAGTCCTTGATCTGGATGGCTATACCGGTGGGTTCAACTTGACCATAGCCTTTTCGACGGGATATATGGCAGGCATCAATGCCAAAGACTGATGTTCCATGGAGGAATGATTGTGAAGTTTCTGTTTGAAAATATTGCTTTAAGGAACTTAAAACCGGTATTTTCTGAAGAAAAGATTGAAAGAAGCCTAACTGGGTTTTTTATTGTATTTTTTTTAATTTTGATGCTTGTCCAAATTGTATTTCACTTTCCCGGTCTGAGTTCTGTTTTTTTAAAAAACAGGGATATGGAAGGCGCTTTACTGGGTGTAGAGGAATACCTTTATGAGGAAGGAGAACTGGTTGTTGAGATTTTGGGGGAGGAAAGCAGGGAAGACATTCATGTTTTGCTGAATGGAAGTTTTGCCGGTTCCTTTGACAACAAATTTGTAGTCCTAAAGGTTAAAAACGGCGATATAGTCGAGATTGATGCAAGTTCCTCAGGAGAGGGGAAAATTGTTGCAATAAGGAAAGTCTCTGAAAACCTGGACAGTGCTTTGCTAAGCAAACAGGTTGCGACAAAAAAGGGAGTCAGCATCCTCGCAAAGGTCAGGATGAAATAAATGAAATATTGTTTTATTGCAAATATTACTATATAATTAATAAAGTGCAGGTAGTTATAATAAGGGGTAGAATATGGACGAGTATAATTATTTGGAAAATAAAGATCCTTTGGGAAGCAAGGATATTGCAGCTGCAGCAATAAAAATGGTTCTTACCGCCAGCCGGGCTGAAGAAAAAAGACTTCAGGCGGAGTTTTTGGCTAAGGGCATCAGAACGGCTGCAGTAGATTGCGGCGGAGAGTTCATTTCTTCCATTATGAAAATAATTGAGCGCTCTGTTGTGTCTGCCAAAAGAGAAGGTGTCATAGAAGGCAGCCATGCAGAAGAAGGTGCTGTTGCGGGTGCCACCAGGGAAGCTCTGACGCAGATAATGCCGAAAGCCCTCGGACTGAATGTTGGAGGGAAAATAGGCATAGCACGTCATAATGATCATGTTTCGGTTGCCATATTTTTTGGCATCGGCCTTCTGCATTTAAACGAAGTATCTGTAGGATTAGGCCACAGGGTCGTATAAACAGGAGGCTGCTTGTATGTATGTAAGAGCTATAAGAGGTGCAATTACAGTTGACAGCAATACAGAATCTGATATTTTTTCCCAAACACAAAAACTCATTAGTCAAATTATCACAAAAAACTCATTGAAACATGAAGATATTATTAGTATAATTTTTACTGTCACCGATGATATAACCGCAGCTTACCCTGCTGCAGCAGTAAGGCAGATGGGTATTGTGGACGTGCCCCTCATGTGCATGCGTGAAATGAAAGTGCCGGGAAGCCTCGAAAAATGTATAAGAGTGTTGATACATATAAATACCATGAAGGCAAAAACAGATATGCGCCACGTTTATCTTGAAGGTGCAAAGTGTTTGCGGCCTGACATTACGGAGGAATAAGCTTGATGAAGATCAGAATTGCCATCGACGGACCGGCAGGTGCCGGCAAAAGCACAATCGCAAAGATAATTTCAGAAAGGCTGAACATAAGGTATCTGGATACAGGTGCCATGTACAGGACTGTAGCTCTTAAAGCTATCAGAAGCGGCATTGATACCCGGGACAGAAGTAAAATTTCTCAATTAATGGAAAACATTAATTTAAAAGTTTTGTTTGACAAAGATACGCAAAGGATGTATCTTGATGGAGAGGATGTTACAGACCTTATCAGGAGCAAGGAAGTGTCTGTGGGAGCTTCCGATGTAGCTGTCATACTCGAGGTAAGACTGAAGCTGGTAGAGCTTCAGAGGGAGATAGCCAGAGAAAACGGTATAGTTATGGACGGAAGGGATATAGGCACTTATGTACTTCCTGATGCCGAGTATAAAATTTTTCTGACTGCGACACCTGAAGAAAGAGCAAAACGAAGATATAATGAAATGATTTCCAAAGGAGTTAAGGATATTTCTTTGGAAGCAGTAAAAAATGATATTGAATATAGAGATAAAAATGACAGCACAAGGAAAATGGCACCACTTAAAAAAGCCGATGATGCTGTAGAAATTGATACCACAAATATGTCAGCTTTGGAAGTAGCGGAAAAAATAATTTCAATGATAAAGGGATAGCGAATGGTTTGGCTCGTTAAATCACTGTGTAAAATAATATTCGGTTTGCTGCTGAGAGTAGAACTTGTAAATAAAGAATACGTTCCGGAAAAGGGTTCCGCCCTTGTCTGTTCCAACCACCCAGGCACATGGGATATGTTCCTGATAGGATACAAACTCAAAAGATTAACAAGGTATATGGCAAAGGAAGAGTTGTTTAAAAATCCAATTCTTAAGTTTGTTCTGACAAGAGTTGGAGCTTTCCCTGTAAAAAGAGGCAAAGCAGATGTTGAATCAATGAAGACTGCGATAAATCTTTTAAAAGAAGGTCATATAGTTGCAGTTTTTCCGGAAGGCACAAGAACAAGAGACAAGAGAATAAGTGCAGGCGGTGGTGCTGCATTAATGGCTATCCGTTCCGGGGCGCCGGTTGTTCCTGTAAGAATAAAAGGAGAATACAAGCTGTTTGGCAAAATAAAGGTTATATTTGGAGAACCTTTTTATATAGAAGGGGATAAGGATGCAATATATCCCAGCAGTTATTTAAAACAAAAGAGCAACGAAATAATGGACAGGGTTTTTGCCCTGGATTAAGATTTTCGGAGGTTTTGCTTGGAAATCATTTTAGCAAAGAGCGCAGGATTTTGTTTCGGTGTCAGTAAAGCTATTGAATTGACAGAAAAGTTACTTGAGGATAAAGACAGGCAAATTTACACCATGGGCCCGATAATTCATAATGAACAGGTTATTGAAAAATTAAAGGAAAAGGGCCTGATGATGGCAGAAAACATATCAGATATAGAATCAGGACATATTGTAATAAGGACACATGGTATTACACCAACACAATACGAGGATATTGCAAACAACAAAAGGCTGACTTTCAGCGATGCAACCTGCCCATATGTTAAAAAAATCCACAGGCTTGTTGCTGAAATGAAAGCGAAAGGAATGCAAATAATAATTATCGGTGATAAAAATCATCCTGAGGTTGAAGGCGTTAACGGATGGTGCGGAGAGGACGCCTATATAGTAAATGACAAAGATGATGTGGACAAACTGCCCGATAGCGGCAAACCGGTATTTGTTGTTGCACAGACCACTATTACAAAAGAGAAATGGGATGAATTGACCAAGCAAATAAGCAACAGGTTTGCAAACATAGAGTTCAGGAATACAATATGCAATGCTACCGGTACGAGGCAAAAGGAAGCGGAGGAAATATCCTCAAAAGTTGATATGATGCTGGTAATCGGCAGCAAAAAAAGCTCAAATACAAGCAAACTGTTTGAAATATGTTCAAAAAATTGTTCGAATACTTATTGGATAGAAACAGTTGATGATTTATCAACTGTTGATATAAAAAATATAAAAAATATAAAAAAAATAGGGATTACTGCTGGTGCATCAACTCCCGACTGGTTAATCAAGGAGGTTACTAACAAAATGGAAGAGTTAACTAAACAGGAAAAAGAAGTGAATTTTGAAGAAGAATTTGAGAATTCACTTGTCACCCTGCAATCCGGACAGGTTGTAAAAGGAAAAATCATTGGATTTAATAATACAGAGGTTTTTGTTGATCTTGGCTATAAATCCGATGGCATTATAAGTATGGATCAATTTTCAGACGACCCGGATTTCGATCCACAGAAGGATATTAAAATTGGAGAAGAAATCGATGTTTATATAAATAGGGTTGACGACAAGGAAGGAAATGTTTACCTGTCTAAGAAAAAAGTAGACAGAAACAGGAATTGGAAAAAAGTTGAAAGTGCCTTTGAAAACAAGACTCCAATAGAAGTTAAGATAGTTGAGGTCGTTAAAGGAGGATTAATTGGCAAACTTGAGGGAATCAGAATCTTTATTCCTGCCTCCCAGGTGAGTGACAATTTTGTAAATGACTTGAACAAGTATCTCAATGAGACTATTACAGTAAGAATCATTGAATACAACAAGAAGAAAAAGAGACTGGTCGGTTCCCAGAGAGTAATTCTTGAAGAGGAAAAAGAGAAAAAAGCTAAGGAAACATGGGATAATATTGAAGTTGGCAAGGAATACGAAGGCGTTGTAAAAAGCATAACGGATTTTGGCGTTTTTGTGGATATTGGCGGAGTTGACGGGCTTATTCATATTTCTGAACTTTCATGGTCTAAAATTAAGCATCCGTCAGAAGTTGTCAAGTTAAATGACAGGATAAAGGTCAGGGTTCTTGAATTTGACAAAGAGAAAGGCAAGATTTCATTAGGCTACAGAAAACTGGAGGATAATCCGTGGTATAACGCAGAAGAGAAATATAAAGTGAACACAATTGTCAAAGGCAGGGTTGTACGTCTGGTGCCTTTCGGAGCCTTTATCAATCTTGAAGAGAATATTGACGGGCTTGTTCATATTTCTCAGATTTCCAATGTCCGGATTGCCAAACCTTCAGATGTATTGAAGGTCGGACAGGAAGTTGAAGCAAAGGTTATTGAACTGGACCTTGAGAAGAAAAAGATAGGCCTTTCAATAAAAGAAGTAAACCCCATTGACCCGCCGGCAGCAGAGAAAAAGCCGGTTGCTCCTGAAAAGCCGAAAAAAGAAAACAAGAAAAAAGAGGAGCATGAAACAGGTCATAAAGAGGAACTGAACATTACGCTAGGTGATTTTCTAAACAATGCCGAAATTATGAATGATGCTTCCAATGCTTCCGAGGACGAATAAAAGGGAGAAGCGTGGAAATTACCTTTGATTGCTTTAAAAATATAAAAGAACAATATTCAAGCAGGAACAGCGTGAAAAAGTGAATTAATAATCTGGCGCAACCTTAAACAACTGACCGGCCTGATTTGTTGGGCTGGTCAGTTTTATAAAATCTGATTTTTGAGGGTCAAAAATGGATTATAATCTTTTCAAATATGAATTCCACAAATTGAGCGGTATTGACCTTAATTATTACAAGGAAAAGCAAATGAAAAGGCGTATAGAGTCGCAAATAAAAAGAAGCGGTTTTGAATCATACAGTGATTTTCTTGCAGCTTTAAGGAAAAAGGACAGCTTGTATGAGGCCTTTTTAAGCTATATAACCATAAATGTAACCGAGTTTTACAGAAATCCGGGACAGTGGGATACATTTGAAAAAGAAATACTGCCAATGGTTCTCCAAAGAAGCAGTACCCCTAAAATTTGGAGTTGCGCATGTTCAACAGGGGAAGAGCCCTATACAATTGCCATGATTCTGGCAAAGTATTTAACCCCGGATAAAATAAAAATTCTTGCTTCGGACATAGACGATGCTGCAATTGCAAAGGCCAAAGAAGCAAAATACAGTTTCAAGAGTGTTGAAAGTCTGCCCAATGAATTTAAAAGCAAATATTTCAGGCATTCTGAAGATGATAAGTTTGAATTAAAGTGTTTAATTAAAAGATGTGTTGAATTCAGGCATCTGGACCTTTTGAAGGATGACTACCCAATGGATTGCGATATTATTGTATGCAGAAATGTATTGATTTACTTCACGGAAACTGCAAAAGACATGATTTACAAGCGGTTCAACAAATCTCTGAAGCCCAATGGCATTTTATACCTGGGCAATACAGAGCAGATAATAAAACCGGATAAATACAAGCTTAAGTCTTTAAAAACATTTTATTATACCAAGGACGAAGAATTACCAGAAAAACCGGAAGAAGAGCTGCAATAAATTAATAGATTGAATAAATGTTATATAATTTTGATATTTACGCTTTAAAATAGAATTATAAAATCCTCTGTTTTTTCCAATCTGAAAACGATTAATAATTGCTTTTTCAGAGACTTTTGGCCGGTCTTGCAAATGTTCACCAAATATTCACATTTGCTTAACAAATAGTCAAAATCCAGCATACAGGCTTCTTGGAGGTTGTATATCAAATATGCCATTGTTTAGTTTGTACAAAAACATCTAAACTTATCGTTAAATTATACAATTTTGATAGAAATTTATTTAAGTTAAAATATAATCATATTTTAATAATGTCAAAAACGGAGGATAAAAATGAATACAGGACTGGCAGAATATATGCAGGATGCACTGCCACAGTTTACTAATGAAAAATTAATAAAAATAAAACAAAGGTGCAGCGATTCAAGATTGCTTATTGATCTTGTGCCGGTCCACGAGTCGTTTTTTGACGAATACAACATAAATCAGAGAATTTCAGAAAAAGATGTCAATCTTGACGGTGAGTGGCTAAGATTAGGCTTCCTTGCAGGAGAATTGATGAAATCTGGTAAAATAGACCAGCTATCAACTTTGGATCTTTTGGAGGGTAGGCTTGAGCCTTATCCGTATCAGATGAAAGTGGCCCTGAACGTATTGAAGGACAAATCAAGCAATGCCTTGCTTGCGGATGAGGTGGGGCTTGGCAAGACAATTGAGGTAGGACTGATACTGAAGGAACACATTATAAGGGGAAACATTCATTCCATACTTATTATTACTCCTAAAGCCCTGGTTAACCAATGGAAAGATGAAATGTATGAAAAGTTTGGAGAAGAATTCGTCACCACTGAAGATGATGACTTTGACTTTGATAAAAACAGGATTATTACTTCGTTAAGCAAGCTTGCCAGAAATGTCGAGAAGTTTACAACAAGACAATGGGATATGGTTGTAGTGGATGAAGCCCATCTTTTGATTAATACAAGCTCCAAAAGAAGACAGGCGGTAGCTTCCATTGACAGAAGGTACATGCTCTTAAGTACGGCAACTCCGCTCTGCAACCGGCTTACAGATATATACAGCCTTGTGGATCTTTTATATCCGGGGCTTCTTGGCACATTGAAGAGTTTTAGAAAAAAGTATTTTGAGGATAAAGCCGGAAGAGTGTGCAAACCGGAAATGAAGGATGAACTCAAGAAGGTAATATCAAACGTAATGGTAAGGACTTTACGAAGTGAAAGCGGAATTCCCTTTACCGAAAGATTTATTTATTCGCTGAGGGTTGAAGGCTCAAGCATTGAAAAGCAGCTATACGATGCTGTTATAAACTATATGAAAAAAACATACTTTAACAGTTTGAGCGGTTATGGTTATTCTGGTCAAAACGGATATAAAAGCAATTACTTTTTGATGAAGGAACTTATAATCTTGCAGCAGTCCTTGTCCAGCAGCCCAAGGGCGCTGATCAGGAGCCTTGAGAACAGAAAGCTGAAAAATCCGGGAGAAAGTGAGCTTATTGACCCGATTATTGAACTTGCAGAACAGGTTGGAAACTATTCAAAAGCGGAGAACCTTATCAAGTCTTTAAACAACATACCAGGTGAGAAGGCGGTAATCTTCACCTTAAGGCTGGAAACCGCACATATGCTTTGCAACAGCCTTAATGAAAACTACATGTCCGCCCGTGTATATGAGGGAAGGCTTACAGGTCATGAAAGGCAGGCGCTTATTGAGGATTTTAGAAAAGGCAAAATACAATACATAGTTGCCACCGATTCAGCTGCGGAAGGTTTGAATTTGCAAAACGCCAGTATAGTAGTAAACTATGATCTTCACTGGAACCCTATGAAGATTGAGCAAAGAATCGGGCGTGTACACAGAAGGGGACAGGAGAAAGACGTCACCGTGTTTAATCTTGTCATGAAGGATACTATTGATGACTATGTACTTAAGGTCCTGTATGAAAAAATTGAGTTGTTTAAAATGACAATAGGTGGGATTGAAGCTATTCTATCTGAAATTAAAGACGGCGATTTCGATATAGAAGAAACAATTATGGATATTTTAATACGTTCAACAAACAAACGGGATATTGAAAAAGAATTTGAAAAGTTGCGGGAAGACCTGGAATATAAAAAACAGCAAAGCATGCTCAGAGAGGAGTTTTCCAGGCTTGTTCTGGATTAGCGACATAGATTTGTTTATTTTGAAATTTGTAGAGATGGGGTTAAAATGAATTCAATATATAACAGCACACTTCACAAGTTTGTTGAGATTTATTTGAAATTAACAGGCGGAAAGATTCTTGAAATTAATGATGATTTCTTTGTAGTTTTGCTTGCGGACGGGACAAAGGTCTTTTATACCTATTCTCCCCGCATAGCTGCTGAAAATAAAGAGATGACCCTGATAGCCAAGGGAAGCAAGCTGCTGCAGAAAATGATCAGAGAGTGCAGCTTAAAATCCGCCTTTTCGGAAGTTGCGGTGAAAAACACCGAAAGAAGCATAAAAAGCGCCCTTGAAAAAAAATGCTGCTGCGATTTATGCCCTTTCTCCACAGTATGTGAGAACCATGATGAATGCTGCTATTATTGCCATTACTATAAAAATTGCAATACAAATATTGAGAATGCCGAATTTATAGGCACAAAAACCATTAAGAAAACTGAAGAGGCTAACCTGATTCTATTCATGTTCCTGGTCGAAATTTCCAACGACTACAGTTTAAGTCAGAAGGTTTCCAAAACGGTACCTGTTCTGATTGATTTGGAAACCGGGGAAGTCATAGACGATCTTCTTGTAAATGATATAGACTCCCTTGATTTGGCAAATTGTGAAGAAAGTATAATGATTGACAACGGCAATTATGTGAAAATTCTCAACAATGCGAGAAAGGTTGCCTCAAAAATTGTAAGCAGGCATCTGGAAGTATTCAGAAAGAACATCGAGGATGTCCTTGGGGGCAAGATAACTTCGATTATTAGCAAATTTGAAGAGGAATATGTTGATACTTACACCACCAGCACACTGGAGCAGCTTCAGGAAATGCAGGAGGAAGCCCTTAAACTGTGTGAAAGAGAAATAAGAGGCTATACCATAAATTGCGACTATCACCTGAAAAGTGTGAATATCCTTCATGCAAAAAGGGATATCCGGGATATAATTGTCAGGCATAATCATACCGGAAAGGAGCTTTTGGTTGAAGCCGACGTTTTATTGTCAAAAGTTGATATCAAATGCTCCCAATGCGGAATGGAGATTGACAGGGCTGTTATATGCGAGAACGGGCATGTTCTTTGCAGAAACTGCATGGAAGTGTGTTCAATCTGCAATAAAGTGATTTGTGATGTATGTGAAGGTGAAAGTTATGTTTGCTCAACCTGTGGGGAAATAGTATGCGAAGATTGTTATGTAAAGTGCTCAAAGTGCGATTCCCTGCAGTGTAAATCACATATATATGAGTGTGCCGTTTGCGGGGAAAAACTTTGTGTGGACTGTTATGAAATTTGCAAAGAGTGTGACGAGAGTTTATGCAAGGACCATTTTGTTTACTGCGGAAACTGTGGTGATCCTGTATGTCTTGAACATGCAAGCAAGTGCAGCATTTGCGGCAGGCTGTTCTGCCATGAGCATACAGAGAAGTGCCAGGTGTGCAATGAATTTATCTGTGACGAGGATACGAACTACTCGGCTTACAGCGGCAGGGCTGTTTGCGGGCGGCATCTTGTGAAGTGTGAAGTATGTGAAGATAATTTTGCCGAAGATGAGATTAAAGAGTGTACTGTATGCAAGGAAAAGCTTTGCCCGAATCATATCAAGACATGCAATAAATGTTCAAGGGTATATTGCAGCTCTCATGTGAACTATTGCCGAAGCTGCGGCAAAGAATATTGTGAATGTACATCCTTTGTAAAATGCAAGTTTTGCGGGGAGGATTACTGCGACAACTGCATAGACAAAAACGGTTACTGTAAAACATGTTCCGAACTTGAGCCAGTAACCGGCAAGGATCCGGAACTTGATTCAATCTTTAAATATGTACCTGAACTAGGAAATTATAAGAAATTTTATCTTGGCAAATCAGAGGAAATAAGAGTTTTATATGCAAAAGGCTTTTTCAGAAACCTTCTTGTGGTATATAATAACTCAGGGGCTGTTCTAAGCACCCGGGAAGTATCGTTTTTGGAAAACCTTAAGAGGAAAAACAGGATAACTAAAAGGGGTAAAATTTAAATGAAAACTTTAACGCTGAAAGACAAAGTGCTTGAAGTGTATTTAAAAAAAGAAAACCCGGACGAAAGAAGCATTAAACGAAGTATTGAAAGATATCTGCGCAAGCCCTGTTCTGAAAGAAAGTCGGAAAGGATATTGAATGACTTAAGAAGCCGGTTTGATATAGACAAAGAGGTCAGGCAGGCCAGGTCCAGGGAGAACCTGTCCAAATACATTGATTCCATAATTATTGGAAGAATCCGGGATGCATATAAAAATTCAAGGGAATTTAACATAGACGAACTTGAAGAGTTGGAATTCAAATCCCTGGTGAAAAAAGTGGTGTTGCACTTTGGTTATGAAGAATTATATGTACCCCTGATTAAAAAAGATGCAGTAGACTTTATAGTGCACCGCAGCAATATAAAGGTGGCGGTTTTTGCTGTTAAAGCCGACAAGGGATGCAATGTCGGAGTTAAGTTTGTAAGGCAGGCCAGATATATTGCCAACGATTTTCATTGTGAGAAGGCTATTTTATTTTCCAGCACATCCTTTGATAAGGACGCTGTTGAAGAATCAGGGGAAATAGGAGTAACACTTATTGGATTTGAAAAGTTTCTGCCAATGGTGCATGATTTTATTAATGAGTTGAAAAAAACTGAAAGAGAGTTGCTGGTTGAGGATAATAACGACGAGAATAATAAAATTTTCCTGGATTGCATAATAAAGACACCCAAGACAAAAGTTCAGATAGTTAATGTAAAATATGTGGTTCAGGAGGTTAATGAAAAAGAAATTATTGTTTTTGAGGGGAAACTTTTAAACACCGGGAAAAGACCTGTAGAAAACCTTTCAATAAACATCAGAATATTTGACAGGGCAGGAATGTGCCAATATGAAAAGAGTGTGGAGGCTGCACAAAAACTGGAAAGCAAAGAAAAGTGCCCATTTAGTATATACTTTGATGAAATACCGCAAGAGGATTGGAAGAATCTTTGCCGGTACGAAATCAAGCTGGAATACAAAAACATATATGCCAAGCGATAAATGCAAGGTTTGATATTGACAGTAAAACTTGTATAAGAAAGAGACAGCACCCCCGTAAAGCGGTTTAGATATAATGCACAAGAAAGTATATAGGTTGAACTTCAGGCAAAATATATATAGCATCAGTTGTTCTCTGTATGAATTATATTTTGAAGATTTTTTGTTCAACGTACTTTTCGCAAAAACAAAGCAATAAAAAAGCAGAAGGAGTGAAGTAATTATGTTGTTTTTCGGAGATAAAACTGAAAAAATCAAAAAGTGGGGAGAAAAGGGCAAGAAAGATAAATTAATAAAGATTCTGACCAATGGAGGAAATCCAAAATACCGTGCGGAAGCGGCAAAAGCATTGGGGAATGTAAAAAATCTGGATGTAGCAAACATTTTAATTACTTATCTGAGGGATCCGGATGCAGAAGTCCGTGCTAATATTATAGAGTCTTTGGGAAAGCTTAGAGCCAAAAATGCGGAAGAGCATATCAGAAGAATCTACAACAGCGAAAACGATCCTAAAATTAAGGAAGTAGCTTTAAATGCACTGAATTCCATAAGAAATGGATTAGGCTGATTGAATTGCCTTTGGCAGAGGTCTAAAATCATGAATTGCGGGAAGTATACTGTAATTTGGTTTTGATGCTACTATTTATGATATTCAACTTAGGCATTGACTTGCATGAAAGCAAAAGCAAATAATTCAGCTGGGGGTATTTTGAGCTGTGCAAATGAAATGTGTGCATAAACATAGCAATTTGTGTTTTGCACACATTTCATTTTGTTTGAGAATCTCCATTCCTGCCGGTGTTGTTGTTTTAAAGATTGTTCCTATAAGGAATTTTACGGCCGATAGCTCATTTCAGTTATGAAATATAATCATCTTGTGAGAAATAACTGTTTTGTGATATACTTTTCTAAGTAATTTTCAGGGGGCGAAGGCAGATGAAAGGAATAAAAATCAATGTAACCAATCTCTTTGATTTGAATGAAACAATTGCCGGATCTATTTTTGATGGAAAAGAATACCCGTGGGAAGCACTTAGGGATATACAGAAATTCATACTTGAGTTGGGACAAAATTTGGGCAGGGATTTTGACAGAGTTGAAGAAGATATCTGGATCGGCCGTGGAACTTTTGTGGAAAGGACAGCATTTATAAAGGGTCCTGCAATTATCGGTTTTGAGTGTGAAATAAGACATGCAGCTTATTTAAGAGGGAATGTAATTATTGGAAACAACTCTGTCGTAGGCAATTCCACAGAAATTAAAAACTCTATTCTATTCAACAAAGTTCAGGTTCCTCATTTTAACTATGTAGGGGATTCCATTCTGGGATATAAAGCGCATTTTGGTGCCGGAGTAATACTTTCAAATGTAAAATCTGACAAAACACCGGTAAAGGTAAGGGTAAGGGAAGACTTATGCCTGGAAACCGGCTTGAGAAAGTTTGGCGCAATGATAGGCGACTGCGTTGAAATAGGCTGCAATTCAGTTGTGAATCCAGGTACCATTATAGGACGAGGAAGCAGAATATATCCTTTGACTTCGGTAAGGGGAGTTATACCTGAAAAAAGAATAGTCAAGAACAATGGTGAAATAGTTGAAATAAGAGAATAGCATAAAACAGGGAACAAGGAACTCTGTGTTGTACAAGGAATGGCATAAGGCAAGGGAAATATAAATAATATGAGTGCACCGGGAAAATAAAGAAGATTTTTTTGGATGATGATGGAAACTATCAGTTTTTAGATAAAAAAGGTTTTCGGTATAAACCGAAAACCCCTGGTGCGAGAAACAGGACTTGAACCTGCACAACCTTGCGGCCACTAGAACCTGAATCTAGCGCGTCTGCCAATTCCGCCATTCTCGCAAAAATATTTCAGGTGCTGATTATACACCCGAAACAAATTCATCAAACGCATTAACTATTTTACAGCATAGATATAATAAATTCAAGAGGAAAATTATAAATTAATTATCAGTAATTTTAAATCATGTTTGCAAAGCCTGCAGGCATATATCATTCAAGGGGGCATAAATTTGAATAAAAAGCTGGAGCGTTTTAAAAGAGGAATAAAAAACAAGAAAGTTGCAGTTATAGGCATGGGTATAAGCAATACTCCGCTTATAAGATATCTTACGGAGCTGGGGGTTGATGTGACTGCCTTTGACAAGGCTGATAAAAGTAAGCTTGAGGATGTGCTTTACAAGCTTAAAGGTCTTGATATCAAGTACAGCCTTGGGGAGAGCTACTTAAGCAAACTAACAGGTTTCGACATTATTTTCAAAACACCCGGGATGAGATATGATGTTCCTGAACTGGTACGAGCCAGGGAGGAAGGGGCGGAAGTTACCTCTGAAATGGAAGTGTTTTTTGATCTTTGCCCTGCTGAGATAATTGCCGTTACTGGCAGCGACGGGAAAACAACCACTACGACAATTATATATAACATACTCAAGACATCCGGTTATAACTGCTGGCTTGGAGGAAATATAGGCATGCCTCTTTTAAGCAGTATAGATGAAATAGAATCATCGGACAAGGTTGTTCTTGAACTTAGCAGTTTTCAGCTGCATACAATGACCGCCAGCCCGCACATTGCGGTAATAACAAACATAGCACCCAACCACCTGGATATGCATAAAAGCATGGATGAATATGTTGATGCAAAAAAGAACATTTTTAAGTTTCAGACTGACAAAGATTTGCTGGTGCTCAACCATGAAAATGATATTTCAAGGAAATGTGCTAGTGAGGCAAAAGGAAAAGTGTTGTTCTTCAGCAGGCTGAAGGAAGTTGATGAAGGTGCATTTTTAAGAGGCAATAAGGTGATTTTCAGGAAAGATGGAAAAGAAACTGAAATAATGGATACTCACGATATTTTGCTTCCTGGTGTTCACAACCACGAAAATTATCTTGCTGCGACAGCAGCGGTGATGGAATATGCAACCCCTGCCCCGATTCTTGAGGTTGCTTCGAAATTCAGCGGTGTTGAACATCGTATGGAACTTGTAAGGGAGCACAAAGGTATCAGGTACTTCAACGACTCCATAGGCTCAAGTCCCACTAGAACAATGGCTGGATTGAAATCCTTTGATAAAAAGGTAATACTGATAGCAGGCGGAAAGGATAAGAACCTGGATTATACTGAACTTGGAGAGCTGATAGTGGAAAAGGTGAAGTGCCTTGTATTAATCGGCCAGACTGCAACAAAAATTGAACAGGCTGTTCTTCAGGCTGTCGGAAACACAGGAAAGGGAAGAGAAATGCCTGTAATAAAGTGTGAAACCCTGCATGAGGCTGTACATATGGCTGCTTCAAAGGCTGAAGAATCTGATATTGTCATACTTTCACCAGCCAGTTCAAGCTTTGATATGTTTAAGAATTTTGAAGAGCGGGGCAATATTTTCAAAAAGGTGGTAAATGAATTGCAATAATTCAAGGTATATTGATTTAATAGTATCTGAATTTGTTAAAATTCAGATACTATTAAATTGCAGCCGTTATCGCGGTATTTCTCGATTATGGATTGGTCAAGATTACTATCGGTAACGACAATGTCAATATCCGACAGGTTGCATAATCTGATAAGTGAAGTTTTTTCAAATTTTGAACTGTCGGCAAGAACAATTAGCTTTTTTGCAATTTTTCTCATTTTATTATTGACAACCGCTTCATTAAACAGCTGGGTGGTTGCCCCATGTTCAATTGAAAGTGCATGGGGAGACAGAAACATTATGTCAACATTAATTTTTTCAAGTATCAAAGATGCAAAATCTGAAACAAATGAATACTCACTCTGTGAAAAAACACCGCCTGTCATTATTAGTGTGTGGCTGGGTTTTTTTGATACTTCACAGGCAATTTTTAATGAGTTGGTGACTATTGTAAGGTTATTGAATTTTTCCAGTAGTACAAGCACTGTCTCGAAGGAAGTGGTACCGGAGTCCAGAGCTATGCTTTGCCCTTCCTGAACCAAATTGGCAGCAGCAAGGGCTATGGCATGCTTATTGCTGATATTTTGCTTAAAGCGTTCATTAAATGAAATATATGTAGGGAAATTATTAATATTATTATTAACACCAATATAATTATCTTTATTTTTCAAAACAGCGCCTCCATGAACCCTGCTGAGATATCCGCGTTTTTCAAGGACTTCCAGATCGTTCCGGATTGTTTCTGTGGATTTCCCTAGGATTTGTGCCAATTCAGAAGTACGAACACTGTCTTGAAATTTCAAAATCTTTAAAATTTTCTCATGCCTTTGTGTTGCTCTCATATAAGCCTCCAAAATTATTTTTATACAGATATAAAATATCGAAAATATTATAACACAATTATAAATATATGAAATAAAAGTTTATGACTTTGGTATCTTAATGCCGCAAGTCGGATTTCAGCCTGAAAAATATAATTATTACATCTTTAGCTAAGTATAATATATCATAGAATTTTGCATTTTACAAAAAAAATATTAAAAATTAATAAAAAGCCAAAAATATATCGAAAAATAAAAAATTTGTTTTTCCCACTGAGTATTCTGTTGTATGTCCTTCAATATTCATATTTGCATGCATGATGAAGACATCTGAAAATAAAGCAAAAGTTCAAGACCTAAGATACTCCTGTGGCGTTTGGTATGAGGCTTTATGTCCTGGACCAGGGCGCGGGATCGGGCATGAACAGGTTGCATGATGTTTGCAAGCGAGACTTCGGGGACTGTACTCGGAAAAAGTAATAGTCACATTTAAAATTTTTGCGTTATATAAATCGCAATATATATAATGTAAAAAATTATTTTGAAATTGTTAAAAACATCTGGTAAGTTACAAATTATATGTGAAAAACTAAAAATCATAACAAGATATCAAAGAAAAATCCCAATAAATAAAATAAATTTTGCAAAATGCAAAAGAAATTTAAAAAAAGACTTGCACTTTAAAAAATTTGGTTTTATAATTAATACGTAACAAAATCATTTATGCAGATTTTTCATATTAATAACCTCTATAAATAACGGTAAATCAGTTTATTTATGAAAACGATCCCGGAAAAAGGAGGTTAATGTCATTTCCCAAAAAAATTCAGGAACAAAAGCAAAATTTATGTTTTTTATCGTCTTGTTATTTTGAAAGAACACAGTGCAAAAGACCTGCAATGTTGCTGAATCGGCAGGCAAACAAGTAATCATCGATGTATTTTTGAGCCATATCAGTCTAATGTTTACGACGGGCGAATTAGAGCCAATCAATCCGTTGAGATTGAAGAAAAAGTAACAATCAGAGTTGCTGCCTGGAGTGATGCACTGACACCCGAGGACCCCAATACAATACCTTTTTGGGCTTGGTTGGAGGAACAGACTAATGTACATATTGAATGGACATTAGTTGATTACAGTGACAATCAATTTAAAGCCACCATGATGGCATCAGGCAACTATCCGGATATATTGGCCAATGTTTTCAGCGTCAACCAGGTAGCACAGTACGGTGCTGCAGGAAATCTCCTGCCCCTGGAGGATTATGTTGACACTGTAATGCCCAATTTCCAGATAGTACTCAAGGAAATCCCTGAATTGAGAGCTATATGCACAAACTCCGACGGACACATCTATGGCTTACCTCGTATTATTAAAAGTGGAACAAATGATGCAGCTCCCATTATCAACAAAACATGGCTGAAGGCTGTAGGAAAGGATATTCCCACTACCATTGACGAATTTGTTGAGGTTCTCAGACTTTTCAGAGATAATGACCTCAATAATAACGGAGACCCGAATGATGAAATACCTTTAGGTGTATGCCAACCGTATATTTACACTGATATCAGGCATTGGATGACACCCTTTAATGTTGATGCTTCTCCAAGGAATCAATTTGTCTGTGTCAGAGACGGAGTGGTATATTTTTCACCTGCCCTGCCTGAATACAAGGATGCAGTAAAATGGCTGAGAAAGCTTTACCAGGAAAAGCTTCTGGACCAGGAAGCATTTACTATCAGCAGCAATGCCTTTATCGCAAAGGGTAAAAATCCGGATATGCTTCTCGGAGCTTTTTGTGATTTTTCCGGAGCGAATATTGTAGGACAGGAAAGATTTGATGAGCATTATACGCCTTTTCCTCCCCTTAAAGGACCTGAAGGCATACAACTGTGGAACGAAGACCGTGCTGACTATACCACCAACGCAGGAAACATTACAGACAATGCAAAGGACCCTGAACTTTGCGCACGCTGGCTGGATTTACTGTATATCCCGGACCACTCAATTCAGGTCTACTGGGGATCTTTTGGTGTAGTAGTAGAAAAGGTGGGCGAAAAACAATATAGGATCATCCCGCCTCCGGAAGGTATGACGGACAGCGAATTCAGACGAGCAAATACAATCTGTCTTGAACCCCATTACATTGATATGATGAACTGGCTGACTCCCGATTACTTTGAAACTCCCTACCAAAAAGCCCGATTTGATGGCTACAGGGCGGTAAAGGATTATTTCCCGAAAGAAACATTCCCGGCAGCCATGGCTCTCAGCGCAGATGAAATTGAAACAATCAATAATTACTATCCAGATCTTAGCAGCTATGCAAACCAGAAACTGGCAGAATGGGTAACCGGTGTAAGTGATATTGATGTCGAATGGGATTTATACATCAAGGAATTGGAAGCATTGGGTCTAAAAGAATACGAAACTGTTAAGAACAATATGTACAAATCTTATTTGGAGGTAATGGCCAAATCAAAGAAGTAGAAGCAAAGATGAAGCAGTAAACGCAAAATTCCAACACTTCCCGGGAGGTTGTATCCCGGGGAGTATTGGAAATAAATCCTTTTTAAGAAAAGGGAGATTGATAATGAAGATAGCTATTGTTCAGCCTGCATATCCTAAAACCGGAAAGGTTGAGGAATCTTACGCAACAATCAAATATGTTTTTGACAAATTGGATAAGCTTGAAAAGAGTACTGACCTGGTAGTTCTTCCTGAATCCATAAATGTTGCCGGTCTTTCATTAAAATCTGAAGACTGGGAATTCATTCAAAGGAATGCTGATGAATTCCTTGAGAAGATATCCTATTATGCAGCAATAAAAAATACGTATATTTCTGCATGTGTCATAAGGACAGAAAATAAGAAAATCAAGAATTCTACATTACTTTATGACAGAAAAGGCAACCTTGTAAATGTTTATGAAAAGGTACACTTGACCGCAAATGAAAGGAAAGTACTTGGCATTGAAAACGGGGACTCGATAAGCGTTTATGAAATTGATGGCATTAAATTTGCCTTCACTACATGCTTTGATATCTATTTTTCGGAGTTTTACGAGAGAATAGCAGCAGAGAATGTTAATGTTATCATACACTCCTCATACCAGAGAGGGGAGTTGTCCGATGTTATCATAAAGCAGGGAATCGCACGTGCTATAGATGCCAATGCTTTTTATGTTCGCTCGTCATACAGTATGGGAGAAGACAGCAAGTATGGCGGACAATCCATGATTATAAACCCGTCAGGAGAAGTATTGCTTAACGTAGGTCAAAAAGTAGGCGTGTATTATTATAGTACTGATTTTTCAGAAAAAAGAAAAAGAAACGCAAGCTTTAACCAGCCCATATTGATGGATT
>DUMO01000062.1 GCA_012839865.1 Clostridiaceae bacterium | reverse complement strand
CATATTTTGATATTGTATCCCTGTGTATACCTGTTCTGCGGTTTATTTCTCTGATACTTAGGCCTTCCATGAAGTACATTTTTCTGATATCTTCTAATTGTGCCATCTTAATCATATCCTTTCCTCCTGTACGATGATGTTTGGTCAACATAATCATACAGGAAAATTTGATTAAGGTGGCCTAATTTTTTACCGGTTTCTGGTACAATTTTAGAGTAGCATTAACATATGGTTGCCAATGTACCATCAGGTCTATTACAGCAATCATCCCAAACCGGTATGGATGAAATGGATGCAGAACAATAACAAATAGCTTTATTTTGTTAGAAAACCAGGTGATCTGGAGGTAAAAATGCGTGAAAAAAACAGGATGTTTTTTAGCTTTTTCGAGCCACAGAGGGCGAGTAAAAAGCGGTAGCATTTTTTCCTCCAGCGAACCGTCGGTTTTCTCAAAATAAGAGCCTTGTATTTGTTCTGCATCCATTTCATAACTGCCACTGCAGAATATTTGCTATATTGGTACTAATGGTTCATTACCTGTTCACTTATGCCCATGTATTTTCATAAACTTTAAAGGCGGGTATATAACAACCCGCCTTTAAAAGTTTATCAATTCTCTTATCATTCTGTTGTTTCGTTGAATCTGCCCCGGCCCTTTTCAATTACTCGAGAAAAGGCACAAGAAAAGGCAGGCAAATCTCATTCTTCAAAGAAATCGTATTCATCCTCCATACGGGCTTTAAATTCCTCGAACACTTCATCGAGTTCATCCTCATCATCTATGCTGACATATGACTCTTCGCCATTTTCATCATAATCAACTTTAAGGATTACTACTTCTCCCTCTTCAACATAATCGGCTTCCTCGCTGCCTTCTTCATCAATAAGCGGCATAAGCACCACATACTCATTCCCGTTCAGCTCAACCGTATCAAGGTGTTCAAATTCGGTTTCAACCCCGTCTTCATCCACCAAAACAACAATATCATCTCTTTCTTCGGACATAACAAAACCTCCTTATACCTAAAAATGTTTTCTTTATTTATTCATCAAACTGTCAAGATAATTTTGCAATATATATGATGCTGCAATCTGGTCAACAACATCTTTTTTCCTCGATGTTTTCACTCCGATTTCATGCATCGTTCTTTGAGCTGCTACTGTAGTCAGCCTTTCATCCCATTTAATAATTTCCAGGCCATCAAGCTCTTTTGATAATTTTTCTATAAACTCCTGCGTTTTTTCACTCCGGGGACCAATAGTGCCATTCATATTATAAGGAAATCCGACAACGATTTTTTCTATATTATATTCTTTAACCAATTGCCTGATCCTATCCATGACTTTTGATATGCCAAAACTTCTGTCTATCGTTTCAATGCCTTGCGCCGTCCAGCCGAACAAATCGCTTATTGCTATTCCTATTCTCCTGTCTCCGTAATCAATACCCATTATTCTCATAAACTTATCTTTCCCGTTTAAAAAATTTCGCTTCAACACCAAAGTTGCAAACCATCCCTGGTTCTATTAGCAATCTTTATCCCAAGTGCTTAAAATATTTTAATTGCAAACACGGGACAAACACTGCTGCAGTAACCGCACAAAACACATTTCTCCCTTGCCACTTCCGCCTTTCCTTCCTGATTTATGGTCAGAGCTCCCTGCTTGCATCTTTTTACGCAATTGCCGCATCCTTCACACCAAAAGTCAATATGCAGCTTCCTGTTCTTTTTCGTTACTGCTTCAAGCACACATTCGGGTATCTTCTCATTATTGATTACGCAAACATTCATTACAACTTCCTCTTCTGTTTGCATACCTATGGCAATCGAATGAATGTAGGGTAAACCTAAAACAAAATCCATACATTCACGGTAGGAGCCTATCAGATTCCCGCCGCCAAGGGCTTTCATACTGTAGATTCCTTTCCCGGCCTCAAAACATCTTTTAACTGCTTCAAGCATTTGCGTGATTGTTCCGTCACCGATTCCAATACCGGTCTTGTTAACCAAAGGGTGAACCACATCAATCTCCGGCATGACGGTACATGCCTCAACTACCTGAATATTATGGGTCGACACCCCTACTGCTTTTATAATTCCCTTTTCACGGGCTTCAATAAAATACTCAAGGGCTTCTCTGTGCCCTCTCAATGTATGGATGCTTTCCTGTTCATGCAGCATGAATATATCGATGTAATCCCTGTCGAGTTCCCTTCTGGCCTTTTCAAGGCTTTTTCTTGCGGTTTCGGTATCATATGCATATGATTTGGTTGATATCACAGGATTAATTGAAGATAGTTTCATTGCTTCCCGTATATGCGCATATGTGCCGTATAATTCTGCCGTATCTATAAAATTGACTCCCAGTTCAAGAGCTTTTGAAATAATTCTTGCTCCCTGCTCTGCCGACATCTTTGCCTGTAGAGATCCAATAACCAGAGCGCCAAAACACAAGCGGGAAACCTTAAGCCCGGTATTGCCCAACTCTACATATTTCATAAAATCATCCTATTCAAAAAAATAACAATCAAACCTGATATTCAAAATAAAAGGCATCAACCCTTTTTATTGTCAAGATAGAATCTTACAACCTCCTCCAGCAACTCGTCCCTTTCCAATCTCCGAATAACGCTCCGGGCGTTATTGTGATTCGTAATGTATGTCGGATCTCCCGACAGGATATATCCGACAATCTGGTTGATTGGATTGTAACCTTTTTCGCTTAAAGCCTTATACACCGTCAAAAGTATGTTGCTGGCTTCCATAGATTTATCTTTACCGACATTGAACATCATGGTTTCATTATTTTTCAAAAAAATCACTCTCCAGTCCATAATGCTGTGCCACAGGTAAAAAATGTTTACCAGTATATATTAATACATCAATAAAAATTATGCAATAACACATTTCTCCCTGCCCGAATTAAACAGGCATTTCCGGGATTTCGCCCGATGCGTGGTCAAAATATGCATTTTTGATTCGTACCTTCAGTATTTTACCCAGTAGGGTTTTGCTGCCTTTGCACCTGACTTTGATATAGTTGCTTGTGAGACCTTCAATAAATCCGGAATCTGATTCGGCTTCCTGCTCAAACAGCACTCCCATTTCCCTGCCTGAAAAGCTTTTTATAAATTTATATTCATTATCACGGGAAAGTTTGATAAGTTTTTTGCTGCGTTCTTCCTTGACCTCACCTTCCACCTGATTGGGAAACTTATATGCCGGCGTACCTTTCCTGGGGGAGTATTTAAATACATGCATGCGGGATAGCGACAAATCTTTTAAAAATTCACAGGTAGCTTCAAACTCCTCATCCGTCTCGCCCGGAAAGCCCACCATCACATCAGTTGTTACAGCAACATCGGCAATCTTTTCCCTTAAAAGCTCTACAACTGATTTGTATTGTGATGTGGTGTATTTTCTGTTCATCCTTTTTAAGGTGGCATCACAACCGCTCTGCAGCGAAATGTGGTAGTGAGGGCATACCTTTTCAAGGTCTTTAACCCTGTTTAAAAAATCCAGGGTAATAAATGTAGGTTCAAGGGAACCCAGCCTTATCCTTTCAATACCATCTATTTTATGCAGGTCACAAATCATTTCAAGCAAACCATAGTTGTCGAAATCTTTCCCGTAAGACGCAAGATGAATACCCGTCAGAACTATCTCTTTAAATCCGTTTTTAGCGACGGTCTCAACCTCCCGTATAACGTCCTCCGGCTGCCGGCTTCTCACGGGGCCTCTTGCATAAGGAATAATACAGTAGGAACAAAACTGGCTGCATCCCTCCTGGATCTTTATGAATGCCCTGGTCTGGCCTTTATAAGTGGTTACCCCAAGGTCTTCATACTCCCGAACCCTCATTATATCGTCCACAAGGCTTATCTGCCCGTTCTCTTTTTCAAAATTCCGTATATATTCAATAATCCGGCTGCGGTTGTTTGTACCGATGATAATATCTACCTCCGGCAGCTGTTTTACCATCTCAGGAGCAGTCTGGGCATAGCAGCCGGCAGCAACTATAATTGCATCTTCATTGTTTCTCTTCGCCCGTCTTATCATTTGCCTTGATTTGCTGTCGCTCAGGCCGGTCACCGTACATGTATTTATCACATAAACATCAGCTTTATCATTAAAATCCACTACCTTATATCCTTCTTTTTCAAACAGCTCAATCATAGCTTCGGTATCATACTGATTGACTTTGCAGCCTAAAGTAATAAATGCGACTTTTTTCATCCCAACCTCCCGCGCACTGGCTTACACCTTGTCTAATCTCTGGAAACCGGTGTTTGCTAACCATATTATACAGTAGAACATCTGTTCGTGCTATACTTTTGTACATGCAGTACCAATTATACTTTATTTCGACAACTGTCTCCAGCCATATCTATACCCGCTTTTTTATCCGCTATACCAATTATTCCCCATACCCCGAAATTTACGCAAAGACAAGCCAAAAGCGAGCGGGGCTCGATGCCCACGAGCTTTTCTTATCAGGGCATAAAATTTGAGAAGATGAAATGTACTTTTCCAAGCCTTCATGCACACGGCAAATGGTTCATTTTACACAATTTGCCTTGACTTTATTCCATAAAAAGCATATCATTATATAGAGGTTACAACTATATTGCGCCTATTATAATGACAAAGGGGTGTGTTTTTATGAAATCAACTTATATCCTTCTCAAAACTATTAATGATGTTAAAGACTTTGTGAACATCGCAAGCAAATACGATTTTGAAATTGATCTCTCATCCGGACGTTATGTAGTTGATGCAAAGTCTATTATGGGTATTTTTAGTCTGGATCTTAGCAAACCGATTAAAGTTGAAGTAGCAGCAGAGAATGCTGATAAATTATTCAAGGACATTGAAAGATTCGAGACTAAAGAATAATGCTTGTATGATTTGGTGAACTTTCGATATTTCAAAAATTGATTTATTGCATAAGCTGCACCACCCAAAAGTATTTCAACGGAACCCAACCTTTTGCATATGGCACCGGGAGGCTTTTTCCACAAGGCCATGGGAGCTGTTTCAGAATACTTTGGGTAAATTATTGCGAGACTTAAAACCTTGTTCTACAACAAGGTTTTAATTTTTGAAAATTACAGTGTCTCAACCTCAATGCCGTTTCTTATGAGCAATTCTGCCGTGACACCGTTCCCCGGTACAAGGTTGCCGGAAAAAGTTCCGTCATACGCGGCACCGCAGCCACAGGAGGGACTTCTTGATTTCAGTATCGCCTTTTTGGCCCCTGTGAGCTTTGCAATTTTCAAGGTTTCCTGTGCGCCTTTTATAAACTCCTTTGTAACATCCATTCCTTCTTTATTGATAACACGGCATTTCCCATCCAGAACATCCCCGCCGCTTCCGCCTTGAATTTCAGCAGCCTGGCGCGGGGTTGGACAACCACCCAGCTGCTCCGGACAAACAAGCACCACATTCCCCAAAGCAACAAGCCGGGCTATTTCTTCATTATAATTATTGCCTCCGTTATACTTGCAGTTTACCCCGGCAAGGCATGCACTTAAAATTAAAACAGGGCGTTCTGAACCGTCTGCATCAACATCCAGGCAAATGCCGCAGGTTTTATTAAAAACTTCATATTCAAAATCCATCATTTCACACCCCCAATGGTTTTAAAACATGATTGAACTAACAGGATCTGGTGAAAGACGGCCAGCCGGAGAAACACCCCTTCATCAATACCCTCAATAAACAAATCCATGTCGAGCATAAAGATTATTTTAAGTCAAGATAAGCCTTCATCCCGGTGAGTCACGGGCTTTCGGCCAGGTTCTTGTAAAGAAGATGCCCCCGGCGGAGAGCCTCCCGCTTGCCAATACCCCTCAAAGTGTGGACTTTTTCCTTTTCTTTGAAGCCTTTACCCGTATTTTATTTATTTTTTTCATTTTCTTTTTCTTATATTTTCTTTGGGCTTTGGAATTCTTTTTACTTATTTTTTCAATATCCAGGCCATTTTCCCCGTTTTCATCCTCAGATGCGCCAATCAGCAAAAAATCTATTTGCCTGCTTGGTATATCAGCCCTTGCCAGCACAACTCTGACTTTATCCCCTATTTTGTAAACCTTTCCGGTTCTTTCTCCCTTAATCATATACTGCTCAGGTATGAACTGGTAGTAGTCATCCTCCATGCTGTTAAACCTTACCAAACCTTCTATTGTATTTTCCAGCTCAACAAACATGCCAAAATTGGTTACATTGGAGATTATACCTTCAAATTCTTCACCTTCGCGCTCCTTCATATACTCCACTTTCTTGAGTTCTTCGCATTCACGCTCCGCATCTTCCGCCGCCCGTTCCCTCTCCGAACACATAGCCGCAATTTCTTCAAGCTTGTAGTTTAACTCCTCCATCCTTTCCGGACTCAAACCATTCTTTAAATATTCCTTCATTATTCTATGGATGATGAGATCCGGATAGCGTCTTATCGGTGATGTGAAATGGCTGTAATATTCTGCGGCCAGTCCAAAATGCCTTTCATGAAGGTTGCTGTACCTTGCTTTCTGGAATGACCTCAACATGGCGGTACTTACAATCTTTTCCTCATCCTTTCCTTTTATATCGGAAAGAAGCTTTTGAAAGGCTCCGGGATGTATCTGGTTGATTCCCTTGACTGAATAACCCAGACTTTTGACCATCTGGCAAAAAGCATCGATTTTCTCCTTGTCGGGGTCTTCGTGTATTCTGTAAACAAAAGGTATGTTAGCCCAGTAAAAATGCTCCGCAACAGTCTCATTGCATGCCAGCATGAATTCTTCAATTATTTTGTTCGCAATGGTCAGCTGATATCTGATGACATCTACAGGCTTTCCCTTTTCATCAAGTATTATTTTTGTTTCATCAAAATCAAAATCTATAGCGCCCCGGGAAATGCGCTTTTTATATAATATTTCCGCTAGCTCCCGCATCATGTTGAACTCATCCAAAAGGTAATGATACCTTTTCATAAGGCTTTCATCTTTATCCACCAGAATTTTGTACACATTGGTGTATGTCATTCTTTCATTTATATTTATCACACTTTCGCATATCTCGTGGTCTGTTATATGCCCTTTGGAGTCAATATCCATAATGACCGAGAAAGCCATCCTGTCCACATTCGGATTCAAACTGCAGATTCCGTTGGACAGTTTTTTAGGGAGCATTGGTATTACACGGTCAACCAGGTAAACACTGGTTCCTCTTTTTAATGCTTCACGGTCCAAAGGGGAACCTTCCCGGACGTAAAAGCTCACATCCGCTATATGCACCCCAAGCCTGTATACACCATTCTCCAGCTTCTCGATTGAAACTGCGTCATCAAGGTCTTTGGCATCCTCCCCATCAATGGTCACCATTTTAAGATTCCGAAAATCCCGTCTCCCGGCAATCATGTCTTCTGTTACACTGTCAGAAATTTTTTCAGCCTCTGCAATAACATCTTCAGGGAAGGATTCATTAAGCCCGTAAGTCTTTATTATCGACAGGATGTCCGTGCCCGGTTCCCCGGCATCTCCAATTACTTCAATTACCCGGCCTTCTGCATTTTTCCCGTTCTCAGGCCACATATCGATTTGCGCAACCACCTTTTGTCCCGTTTTTGCATTATTGAAGCAATCTTTTGCAACAAGTATGTTTTGCGATATTCTTCTGTCATCAGGAAAAACGATGCCATAATACCCGTTTCTTTCGAATGTCCCAACTACTCTTGAATTTGCTCTTTCCAGTATTTTAATTATTTCACCTTCAGAACTTCTGCCGGAGTTTGCCTTGCTTTTAATCCTGGCCACAACCCTGTCATTGTGCATGGCCCCGTTTAGGGCGCTTGCGGAAACAAATATATCCTTCATGTCTTCTTTGTCAGGAATTATAAAGGCATATCCTCTTTCATTGCCCTGTACCCTTCCTGTAACAAGGTTCATTCTGTCAGGTATGTCATATCTCTTCTTTTTGGTCTTAAAAACAAGCCCCTCTGCTTCAAGCTCATCAAGCAGACTTTTAAACGCTTCCACGTCCTCATCCGGCACCACCAGTACCTGCTTAAGCTCATCGAACATCAAGGGCTTATATGATTCTTCCCGCATGAACATCAGTATCTTTTTACGCCTTTGATCTAGAATTTGCCGCTCCTTTGTATCCATTTTTCAGTCTTTTCTCCTTTATCAATTATTGAAGCAAGTATAATAATATCAGCCAAGCCGCAACGTATCACGAGCCGCAGTCCGCAAAAAACAGTAAACAAAAATACCCGCAAATATAACTTCGAGTATTAAACATTATACACATAATGGGAAATTTTAATCAAGAAAGTTGAACTTTTTTAAACTTGCACCTTAAAAATATTGCTGAAAAGATACATCAAGCAGATAAAACCAATTGCCGTATGTATGGACTTTTGCTTCCTCCGTCACACAAGACAGTATAAAAAGAAAATCAGTACATCACTTTTATTGAGATGCTAGTATAAAATCAAAATAGTGAAGGACAATTATAAAATTAAAGCCCTAAATCGTCCTTTATTTCTTTCATTGCATTAAGGGATATGTCGATGAACTCTTCCAAAGACAAGTCCAGCTCATCGCAAGTCTTAATGGTGTTTCTGTCTGCACCCCGGGCAAAGGATTTCTCGTCAAATTTTTTCAGAACAAATTCGGTAGTGACTTTCTCCAGGCTTTTATCAGGCAAAATTAAAGCACACGCGGTAATAAGGCCTGATACCGGGTCGGAACAATATAATGCCTTGTCTATTCTCCTCCGGCGCTCAATTCCATGATATGAGTTGTGAGCCTTTACAGCGTATACTATTTCACCGTCTACGCCAAGATTTTCAAGGATTTCGGCGCCAATCAGGCTGTGCTTTGACATATCGTTGCCGGTTTTCTCATAGTCAATATCATGAAGTATGCCTGCAAGCTCCCACCTTTCAGGGGCTTCTCCCAATCTTGCAGCCAATGATTTCATAATTGCAGCAACAGCAAGTGAATGCTTTATGAGATTTACATTTTTAATTCTCATTCTGATTTCCCTGATAGCTTCTTCCCTGGTCAAGTAACCGCCCCCAAGAACATACCGAAAAATTCTGATAAAATAAAGGACCATGTTTCCACAGTCCAAACAGCTTACATTCCAAATACAAACTGTAAAATAATTGATGTAACTAAAAATGCAACAGCTGCTATTGAAGTATATTTGCCAAGCAATGCATCAAGAGTCCTGCCTTTATTCTTGCCGAAAAATGTTTCAGCCCCGCCTGCTATCGATCCGGACAAACCGGCAGATTTGCCTGACTGCATCAATACCATGATAACAATGGCTAATGCAATGATTAAATGAAGTATAACCATTATATATTTAAGTACTTCCACAAAAACACCTCCTGATTAAAGAACAGAACATATTTTAACACAACAAAACCAAAAATACAAGCAAAACATAATTTAATTCAACCTGATGCACAGTAATCAACCAGGAGGATTGCCCTCCTGGTTAACTGCCCTGTGACCTGAAAAAATCGTTCTTCTGACTTTTTTGAACACTTTCCGGTGACCGCAAAAATGTTCTTATATTATTTATTTTTAAGGTTGAACCAGGCGTCAAGTCCGGGATATTGGGCTACGTCGCCTAATTCTTCTTCAATTCTTAAAAGCTGGTTGTATTTTGCTACACGGTCTGTCCTTGAAGGAGCACCTGTTTTAATCTGGCCTGCATTTAAAGCAACAGCAATGTCGGCAATGGTTGTATCTTCAGTCTCGCCGGACCTGTGGGAAACAACTGCAGTGTAACCTGCCCTGTTGGCCATCTCTATCGCATCAAGGGTTTCGGTAAGAGTTCCTATTTGATTTACCTTGATTAATATTGAATTGGCAACGCCCAATTGTATACCTTTTTTCAGCCTTTCGGTATTTGTAACAAACAAGTCGTCTCCGACAAGCTGAACTTTATGCCCTATCTTTTCAGTAAGCATCTTCCATCCGTCCCAATCCTCTTCAGCAACACCGTCTTCAAGGGAAATAATTGGATACTTCTCTGCAAGCTCAGCCCAAAAGTTCACCATTTCTTCTTTTGTCTTTCTTATTCCTGTCTTCCAGAACAGGTAGGAACCATCTTCCTGATACATTTCAGTAGCAGCGGCATCAATTGCAATGCGGAAATCCTCGCCAGGTTTGTAACCCGCTTTTTCAATGGCTTCAAGTATTACCTGGATAGCCTCTTCATCAGTCTTAAGGTTGGGTGCAAAACCGCCTTCGTCACCTACGGCAGTACTGTAACCCTTTGCTCCTAATACCTTCTTTAAGTTGTGGAACACTTCCGCACACATTTGGAGCGCATTTCTGAAGCTGTCGGCTCCAACCGGCATAATCATGAATTCCTGGATGTTAACACTGTTGTCCGCATGTTTCCCACCGTTTAATATGTTCATCATTGGGACGGGAAGCACCTTTGCATTAACTCCTCCGATATACTGGTACAGGCTGAGTCCCAGGCATTCTGCAGCTGCCTTGGCTACAGCAAGGGAAACGCCAAGAATTGCATTTGCGCCCAGTTTGCCTTTGTTTGGAGTTCCATCAAGCTCAATCATCAACTGGTCGATAGCCACCTGGTCAAATACGTTCATGCCCTCTACTTCAGGAGCAATGATATTGTTTACGTTGTCTACAGCTTTGGTAACGCCCTTGCCAAGATACCTGCCTTTATCGCCGTCTCTTAATTCAACAGCTTCAAATGCCCCGGTGGATGCCCCTGAAGGAACAGCCGCCCTGCCTATATATCCGCCTTCTACTATAACTTCAACCTCGATAGTTGGATTACCCCTGGAATCAAGAATTTCTCTGGCAAATACACTTTCAATTTCCAAGTATTGTTTCATAAGTACTACTCCCTTCTATGCGTTAGTAAATAATAACATTAGTATGATATCTCATGCCGCAAAAAATGTAAACAATAATTGTAGAAAACGTCACGTTTATTTTATCCGGTTAAGCAAAAAATTAGTCCTTGCCGGGACAAGCTGCAAGGCATGGCCGTTTGCGGCATCCTGCAATAGAAAGTTTGTCCCGGAAGGACTTATGGCATGGTGCAGTATTTTGGCAGTATTCTTAAAATCAGTTATAAGCCCCGGCAGTTGTTCTCTGCCGGGTGTAACTTTCAGCAGTATTGTCAGGTTAAATATTAGTACCGGCCGGAACATCAGCTTGGTGTGGTATTTTAAGCAGTATTCCAGTATTAAATGTTCGTCCCGGCCGGAACCATCGGCTTGATGTGGTTTGATAGCAGTATTCCAAAATCAAATATTAGTCCTCTCCAAGCTTCAATGCCTGGTTGATGTTTATCCTGGAAATTAACAATCCAAGGACAAAGAGACCTGTAAAAAGCATGCTTCCAAGGAATGCATAGACCTTTTGGTAGTCCTCCGCCAGGGCAATAACCCTAAAGGGCGGTACCTGCTGTGCTGAACTGTATATAAGCTGCAACAGCGGTACAAACAAATTGGAGGTTACACCACCTACAATGATTCCCACCAAAGATGCCATGCCTGATATCAGAATTTGCTCAAATACCAGCATTGAAAGAACTTTACCGAGGGACATGCCCATTGCCCTGAAAATACCGAATTGCAGGATCCTTCTTTGTATGGAAATAATCCAGTAAATCAAGAAGCCTATTATACTTATGAGCATGGTTACAACAAACCCCAAAGTAAGGGCTCCGTTGGTTCCCTGCAGCATGGGATCATTTTTGCCCGCGACTATTTGCTCGGTAACATCCTTTCGTTCTGTCAGCACTATGTTTTTATCGGTCATGTCACTATATATTTGTGTGCTGGTTGCCCCATCCTCCTTTTTCAACCACACTTCATAAGGTTCAAGGGCCATTTTTTCCTGTATATAGGATAAATTTGCAACAATCAGGTAAGGCTTGTTCTTGCTTCCTTCCTTGGCTGCAGGGTTGAAAGTAGGCCAGTAGTCGATAAAATTATATACAAACAAGTCTATATATTCCTGACGGTCCCAGGTAACCTGTATCCTATCTCCAATACGAACACCCTGATCCTGAAATGAACTTGACACAAGAGCAGCCATGGGTGATTCGGTCAAGAGGTTCAAATAATAATACCAGTGGTATGGAAGAAGGTCATTTCTAAACCACGCAACTTTCCCGAATTCATTCGGAATAATCCCCATTATATTGCAGTTTGGAATGGTATTATTAAGAACCCTGACCTCAACCTTGCCTCTGGAAAGAACCTTTGTAGCAGCCTCCACACCGTCAAGCTCGGTATAAGGCGTATAATGCGGTTCTCTGTATGGCATGGTAACAGCTTCTCCTGCTGAACCGTCTTCCCCCATGGTATAATATGTTCCGCCGCCCCAGTCTCCTTTGACAACAATATCCGTTCCCACGGAATACCGTATCTTGTCTGTAATGTTGTTGTTTATGGTCCTTGCGGAGTTTGCATTATAGAGTCCCACGGAAATGGAGAATATCAAAAACAGCATGAGGAACTGCTCCTGCCCTCTGGAACGCCCTACCTGTATGAAAGAAGCATAAAGAGCAGGTGGCCAGACTTTTCTTCCAATCCAGAAGGTTATCCTGATAATGTACGGGTAAATTCTAAGGAAAAGAAGTCCTGTACCAAGAATAAAAACTGTAGTTGTCAGGAATAGAATGTTGTCCATTTTTAGCTCTACACCCATTATTCCGGTGAGTGAAAGTACTTCCTGCTGCTGATTGTATCTGTAAAGTCCATAGCTTGCGACACCCAAAAGCAGCAAATCAATGCAGTATTTCTGCCAGAAAGGCATTTTCCTGACCCTGGCAAGTTTCTGTTTATGCTCAACTATTGTTGTTCTTGTGGACATGGCCACCGGCACCAGCATGGTTACCACAAACAACCCCGCTGCCCAGAAAGCATAAAAATATGCTTTGGGTGTAAGCTTTATGGGCAGGGCGGTTCTGTTCACAAATTCCATAAAACCGTTTGCCGAACCAAGCATCCTGCAAAGGAAATGTCCCAGAAACGGTCCTGCCAGAAGGGCTATACCGCAAATAACCAGGCTCTCCAGGAGATAGCTTGTAAAAATCTGCATATTGCTTGCTCCACGGCTTTTCAGGACTGCAATCTCATTCTGGTCATTCTGAACAATCAGCTGTGAAACCATGAATATGTAGAAAGCAAGCATAAGCATAACAGGTACCAGAAGCACCCAAAGAGTTACTCTAAGGCTTTGCTCCCTGAGGTGGTACTCCTCAAGGTACGGAATTGCAGGCACTTTGAAGTCAATAATTGATACATATCCGGTAAGCCACCGGTTTTGGTTTTCATATGCGGTCAGTACTCTGTCAATTTTATCAAGGGTCAATTGGCGGTAATCAAAAGCATAGTACCATTCGCTTCCGGTAATAAGATGTGAATTTGTATCAATAAACTCTTTCACGAACAGGTCATAATCCAAAAATAACGTTTGCTTGTATTCTACAAAGTGATTTGCCCAATAAGGATCCGTTGGGTCTTTTATCGTACAGATGCCAACAATTTTGATTTTGAAGGGTCTTCCAAGGGTCTCACTGATGCCGTCTGCAATATATACTTCATCAAGGAGAACGTCCAGTTCTTTCATGGCAGTTTCGGTAGCTATAACTTCATATACATCTCCCTGGGGTTCGGTATTGAACATGCGCCCATGGGTAATCGTTATATGGTCGCTTAAATCCGACATGGCCCGAAGGTGCAGGTATATTCTCTTTTGCTCCTCAGACCTGGGCTTTTCCGGTAAAATTGTAGCAGAATCTATTTTTAAAGTCCGGTTCCCTGCAACAATAGGCAAACCGATTTCCTGCCTGAACCTGCCTGTGAACCGGCTATTCAGTTCATTGAAGGCTTTTTCTCTGATTTCTCCATCAATAAATGTATAGCTCAATTTGGCATAGTATCTTCCGGGATAGTATCCCGTGCGCTGCTGGAAGCTTTCAAGGTCCTTAACCAACATGCGCTGCAGCACTGCATCAGTATACATCGGTATGCTGCTTATCATTGCCACCGAGAGAATTGAACCGATTAACAGGCATAATACCATCCACCGGTTTCTTATCATTTTACGAAGTACAATAAATAGCAAGGTCACTGCCTCCCTTATTGATATATAACTTTATCGCCTTCCTGAAGGCCGTTTACAATTTCAACTTCAGTAGGTGTCTCAATTCCCGTTTCAACGGTTTTTTCCACTTTTTTGCCGTCTATAAGAACCGGAACATATTTTCTTCCACTGTACATTTTAACCAGTTCCCTTGGCAGTTTCAAAACATTATCCTTTCTTTGGCGAATCAGCTTGATTCTGACAGTCTCTCCCTGCTTTACATTTTCCGGTAATTCATATAATTTTATATATACAGTTTCCCTGATTTTAGTGGCAAGTTCTTCAGGCATATTGGAAGGCGTCGATACAACCACTCCTTTATACACATTGTTTGAAACGATAATTTCCGTTTCCATGCCCAGCTTGAACTCATAAGCCTTATCTCCTCTATACTCCACCTGGAGGTCCTTTTGGTCAATAATCCTGCACAAATCAGTGTATGCAGGTATCATGTCCCCAACCTTGTAATTTGTATTAATGAAATCAACCTGACCGCTTATAGGTGCTGTCAGGTTTGCATGTTCAAGCTGCTTCTTGAGTCCCTCAAGTTGTTCTTTCTGGTTTTCAATATCAATCTGGATTTTCATCAGAGCATATTGGTCAGCCCCTGAAGCTTTTCTCTGCAGAAGGTCAATCTCAGCTTTTCTCAGATTTAGTTCATTTATCTTTATTTGAGATTCGAGGGCACTGGTATCAAGTTCAACCAGCAGGTCTCCTTTTTCAACATAGTCCCCGACCTTGACATGATAAGCTTTCAGCCGGCCCAAAGATCTTTCATAGAATAAATTCACCCTGGTCACAGATACAAAGGTGCCTGAAACAGATAAGGAATCTTCGATAGGTCCCCTGGCTACATCAACAGTTGTATATTTAATTTGGGGAGGCTCCTTCAGAGGTGGCGCCATAACTTCCTTTTCCTTCGGATAAAGGAAGCAGCCGGACAATGAACCGGATAATATTGTAATCATACTCATTATAATTGCCAATTTGATTGTTCTTTTCTTTATTCTGTCAATCCTACTTAAGATACCCATTAACTCTTTCCCTTCCTTTCTTCAGGTGCAAATAAGACTATTCTGTCCCCCTCAAGCTCTACTCTCAGCTTTTGATTTCCCTTTATGTCAAGGGCATCAAGATAGTCTTTCGGTATTTGAATTCTCCCTACCTTGTCCAATACAGCAAGCTCTTCATGGGTTTCGTCCTCTTTAAAGAAACCGTTCCCCATTTTCTCCATTTCCTCAATATATGATCTCTTTCTTATGAACTCGCTGCTGGTGCGGCCATCCCTGATTGCCACAACCCTGTCAACCTTCCTTGAAAGCTGACGGTCATGGGTAACTATTATTATGGTTAGACCCAGTTCTCTGTTAAGTTCACGAAAGATATCCAGTATTTTTTCCGCAGTTTTGGTATCAACAGAACCGGTGGGTTCGTCAGCCAGCAGCAAAACCGGATTATTTGCCAGAGAAAGGGCAATGGCAACCCTCTGCTGTTCTCCTCCAGACAACTGGCTCAATTTATTATTCCTTCTGTGTGACAGGCCAACCATTTCAAGGAGCTCTTTGGCCTTTTTTCTTTTTTGGGACTTACCGGTAAAAACCATGGGTAATTCGACATTTTCAAGGGCGGTAAGATAAGGAATAAGGTTTCTGGCATTATTCTGCCAGACAAACCCCACTGTCTCCCTCTTGTACTTGATTAAAGCTTTGTCATCAAACTTCAGAAGGTCCTTCCCATCAACAAAAAGCTTGCCTGCAGATGGACGGTCAAGTCCTCCCAGCATGTTAAGCAGTGTAGACTTTCCGCTTCCGCTGTTGCCTATAATAGCCATCAATTCGCCCCGCTCTATGGTAAGGTCCAGCCCCTGAAGCGCTACTACTTCAATTTCTGCAGTTTTATATATTTTAACCAGATTCTCGCATTCAACCATCAAGCTACTTTTGCTCATTCATTGACAACCTCCCCATCATCAAGAGTAATTACATTATCAGCAAGCTCCACCATGCTTGGGTCATGTGTTGTCATTATGATGGTGATTCCTTCACGCTCAACCAGATTCCGGAAAAGCTTGACAACCTGAAGACCTGTATGGGTGTCCAATTCTCCTGTTGGTTCATCAGCTATAATTACTTTAGGTTTGTGAGCCAGGGCTCTTGCTATAGCCACCCTTTGCTGCTCTCCTCCGGACATCTCATGAGGCCTGTGATGCATACGTTTATACAGGCCAACCAGAGTCAGGCATTCTTCTGCACGTTTCTTTCTGTCTTTTGCCGGCACACCTGCCACTCTCAACCCGAATTCAACATTTTCCAGGGCAGACATCATCGATATCAAGGCTACGGACTGAAATACAAAACCAATATCCCGTCTTCTTAATTCATCCCGCTTTCTTTCACTCAAAGCAGTTATTTCCCTGTCATGAAAAAACACCTTTCCTTTGGTTGGACGGTCAAGGGCGCCCAGCAGGTTTATCAAAGTAGTCTTTCCTGATCCTGACCTGCCTTTTAACATGGTAAGTGACTTTTCCTGTATCTCAATATTGACATTTTTAAGGGCACGTATTGTTTCACCGCCTGACTGGAAGCTCCGGCACAGGTCCTGGGTCCTGATAATTGCGCTCATATTGCATCTCCTCCGGCTTTAAATGCTTTACGCTCAATCTATATAAAGTTTGTCACCTTCGTTTAATCCGCTGATTATTTCGACAAATTCCGCCGATTCAATACCCGTCACCACATCCCGTTCCTTTTTCAATCCATCTTCCAATACCAATACATATTTACGGGTACTATAGATTCTCAAATATCTTTTGGGTATACGTATAACATTTTCCCTCCTGGCGACTTCATATCTGATAGTTCCTGTAGTTCCTGCAGGAACTACTCCATCATAATCCTTCAGAGTAATATAAACATTACTCTGGTTTTTGCTTGCCAGATCTTCTGAAAGGTCTTCAGGCGGCGGTATTACCTCGCCTGTGTATGGTTTGTTTTCTATTTTCACTTCAATTATATCTCCGGGTCTGAATAAACTTGCACTTTGGCCATTATAAACCAACAGGGTTCTGGAAGTGTCCGCTATGCGAACTATAGTCCATCCGGTTTCAACATTTTCACGTTCCTTAAACCTGGTGGAAATATAATCCACCTGTCCGTCAATCGGGGCAACAAGGCGGCCTCTGTTATAATCACGTTCCAAATCGGCCAAAGTAATTTTAGCTGCCTCGATATCCAAAAGAATCTTCTCAAGTTCAAGGGCATCAAGATTTTTTGTTACTGCAGCAGTATAGTCAATTTCCAGTTTGCGCAGGGTGAGCTTTTGTTTTTCTATTTTTTCTTCTATATCCGCCATATCAAGCTCAGCCAGCAGGTCCCCTTTTTTTACAAGGTCTCCTTTTTTGGCATAAATACCTTTTAGCGGCCCCATCCTGTATTCAAAGGCAACATCCCTCTTGACTATATAATAAAAGTACCCATAGCCAGTTATCTCCTGTATGACGTCGCCCCTGGCTACATCAATATACTGATATTCCACTTCAGGCGGCTTTTTCATCGGCGGCGCCAATACTTCCTCTTCTTCAGGGAACAAGCTGCATCCGGATGAAAATAACATCAGCAGGGAAACAACCGTAACCAGAATCAATTTATATAATTGCGATAATGAGGACAGCCCGTTTTCCAAAGCAAGTTGGTGTTTGCGCCCTCGAATTTTCTTAACTTCTCCTGTGCTGCTGTAAAGGAATCCCAAAAAAATCCCCTCCGTTATGTAGTTCTTGTTTGGCTTGAGGTCAATCCGGTTGGTTTTTATCCATAAATTTACAATCAAGGATTGCAAAAAAACATCTGCATGTAAAAGTATACTATTTATAATGGTTGTCATAAAGTAGACTCTTTTCAGACAAAAGGTGGCTTTTTTTCGGAAGATATGAAAATATTTAATATAGATGATTTGGAGCACATTGGGATGTGTAAATGACAGAAGTTGCGAAGTAATTGTTTTTGGCAAGTACAAATCCAAGCACTGCGGAACTTAATTTTCCGAGCACCCCATTCCCACTATTGGGATTTCATGGTTGAATGTGTTAGCCTGTAACTTTGCCCTTGAAAAACCAACAGGTG
>DUMO01000061.1 GCA_012839865.1 Clostridiaceae bacterium | reverse complement strand
CTTATGGTTGTATTTATGGTTTTGACTATGAATGATTCAAAAACTTACACATGGTAAAGTTTCGTACCGAAACCCGGCTTTCATCTCCCCATTCAAATGCGGAGGATTCCCGCCGGATTTACTAAAACAACCAAATATGCTTATCCATTTATCACAGCCCGGACAGGGTTGTCAGACTCCCTTAAACCACAATAACAGAAACACCATCCGGAATTACTGCAACTTTTGCTTCAGGGTTGTTTAAAATCATTTCCGCTTTTTTCATTGCTTCCTCCAAAGAATGGGCAGGTTCCATATGGAGGTTTCTGACAAGCTCATCCTCAGCCTCTGAGACATAAATAATCCGGGCTTTTTTCAATATCCGGGCAAATATTTGCGCCTGCCACTGGTCCGGTACTGTCTTTACCCTGCAGCGTGCGATAAACAATTTCTCCAGCTCCTCAGGGTCTGAAGACTGCATAACCTCCCGGCAAAAGGATTCCCCGCCATGTCCGTCCCGGGATTCCGCCAACATTATGATAACACCGTCCTGGCGTACCGTTGCCTCTGCAGCTGTCATTCCCTTTACCGCCTGATAAATGTTCTGGTCGAGAGGATAGCCACCGTTTGTTGTGACCACTATATCCGATTCCACCCTATCAACCCTGCAGAGATTGTCCAGGAATGAGCAACCGGCCCTATGGGCTTCGATGGGATCCCCGGCTACAGCATAAACTATTTCCTTTTCGGAATTCAACACAACATTAACAATATATGCAAGATTAGCCCTGCAGCATGCCCAGTCAATATCATGGCGAATCGGGTTGCCTTCCAGAATGCCGGTCCGGGATTTCTTGTCAGATATGAACTCCGAGCAGTGGTTAACCATTACGCTCTCCCGGGAGGCAATTCCTGGTAAAATACACTTTCCGCCACCTGAATAACCGGCAAAAAAATGCGGTTCTATAAACCCCTCTGCCAGCAAGAGGTCAGCTTCCGCCGCCAGGCGGTTGATTGTCAGTCTTCCGCCGGAAGGAAGCGTTCCAATTTCAATCAAAGCCTCCCTGTCGTCACAGTCATGGATTGCAATTTTTTCTGATTTCACTATATCTTCGCCAAATTTGGCCACTAATTCTTCTGTTGTTGTGCTGCGGTGACATCCTGTTGCAATCAATATTGTGATATTGGCATTTGGATTTCCTTTCCGGATTGCTTCCAGCATGAGAGGGATTATAGCCTTGCTTGGTACAGGACGGGTGTGGTCACTGGCGATTATAACAATATTATTCTTATCCACCGCCAGCTCTTCCAGTTTTTTTGTTCCAATCGGATTTTCCATGGCTTTTCGAACAAGCTGCGAATCATCCAAGGGAGGTTTATATTTATTGAGCTGCGAATTCAAAATTCCCGTCAAACGTGATTTTGGCACCATAAAATCTACTTTGCTTTTCCCATATGGCAGTTCAATGCTTATCATAAATATCCCTTTCCTTATTGATAATACTTGTGTATCTCTTCATTGTCAGCCCATACCTCAATATTCTCACCATCAAAGGAAACCCATACATCCCCGTTCATCCATGTTGCAAAAGTCTTGCACCCTACACTGGCATATCTGTTGTATCCGACACGGGTCATAACATGGTTACCCATCATAACGGCATATTTAGGCGTCACAGCTTCTATGAATTTACGGTTTATGGCATTATCATAACCGTGATGGGGAACCTTCATAACATCAGCCTTAAGTTCATCCGCATCATACATTTCCAGTATATCGTTTTGAGCTTCTATAAACAAGTCCGAAGTCATGAGCAAACGATTTTTTATATATGAAAAACGCAGTAGAAAAGAACGGTTGTTGGTGTCAATAATACAATTGTTATCGTTTGCGTCAAGGGTCGGCATTTCAGATACCAAATCCCTGGTGGGCCATAATACATCAACGACAACATCCCCAACAGTAAAACTATCTCCAGCTGTCAATACCGTGTGGGGTATGTTCCGGTCTTTTATATCATCCAAAACCCATTGAAACTGTTTGGTAATATACCCTGTTGAGTAAACCTGTCCAACAGAGATTTCTTTTATGAGAGCCGAATAGCCGTTTACGTGGTCGGCATGAAAATGAGAAAAGACCAGATAATCTATGTGGGTTATTCCCTGGGATACCAAATCCTTTGTTATCCACTCTCCTGCTCCCTTAACACCTATGTCAATCAGCATGTTTTCTCCGTTTGGGAACTCAATATAAGTGCAATCTCCCCATTTATCTTCGGTTTCAGGAACATCATAAAAATGCACCAGTAAGTTTGTCTTGCGGGTTGAGTCGTTATCTGTGAGGTCTTCAGAAGAAGGACTTGTATTTAATGCGTTCCGGTCACAACCGCTGATTATTATACAGCATAGTAATGCCAATATCATGAAACACCAGGCTGTCTTTTTCATAATCAAACTCCTCCCCAAATTATTTACTTGCTTAAAACAACTCTAAATTCTTCCGGGAAAGCAGATTTTGAAAATGGATGGAAAAATCCAGGCAGTTTTTTAAAGGGTAATGTTTCCAAAAAAGAAGTCGCTGCACAGTGAGTATCCACCAGACAAATGCGGTCTGCTATTTTTTCATAAGCAGGCCTGTATGAATTATTTGCCTTGACAATTACAATTTGATAGAAAGTAGGTTCAATACCAAAGTGTCGGAATAACTGAGGGTCTCCGGTACTGGCCATTGCAGTGCATGCAACTACATCTATATTGCCTATAGACAATACTGCTGTCCTGCCTATATTGCAATTTACACGGCGCATTGAAGGCCCCTCCAGCAAAAACTTGCCATCATGCAGGGAGCATACAATAGCTTTTACCTTTACAGGAGTTGAACGTTTCTTATCTCTACTTCCACCTATATATGTATCCAAAACAGCTCCCACCCCTGCCGAAAAGGCTTTTTCCACAATAGGAGCATCGTTTATGACTGTTGCAGTTTTCAAATTTCCGGCATTATTTAAAATATAGGCTGCAATGTCAAAATTGTCCCCTGCAGCCCCGGCATTAGTTGAATCCGAAAAATCAATCACTACTAATGGCTTATCAACCTTGCAGGTCTTTGCCAGCTCAATGACTTCCTCCAAATCATGAAGTTTGGGTTTCATAAAGTCTCGTATCTCCCATACTGATTGTGCGGTTTCCTTTGCATAATGCATGGCAGTGTCCTGATCCCTGGCAATTGCTATTATGGCTGAACCTCCGTTGCTTACATCCAGCCACGGCTGCATTTGAAAAACTGAATAATCCTCCAGTACCCCATTTTGTTTCAGATTTTTCAAATTTTGCATTATCTCGCCCAACTCATCGCTTTCCGTTGAGTATCCACACGCCGGGAGTATCATAGGCAATCTTGTCCATGCCATGTGAAGGTTATTATCTCCCTGAAGCTTTCTAATACCTAATTTGGCAGCCCGGTAACCTGTTTCATATATATCCATATGCGGATATGTCAGGTACCCGCATATAAAATCTGCATTTTTAAACATCAAATCCGTCACATTGGCATGCAGGTCACAGGAAACACTTATAACAGCCTTTTTACCCAGAAGTTTTCGCGCCTTTTGCAAAATGCTGCCGCAAACATCATCCACTTGTGTTGACTGTGTTGCCCCATGCATGGAGAAAAATGCACCGTCCAAAGGCATATTATCAGATATTGCCTTCTCCATCTTTTGCAGGAAATGCTCAACCACCACATGTTCTACAATACCTCCTGCCGGTGCTCTCATTGCATACCCCGGAACAATGGTGATTCCTGCTTCATCAAGTGCATCCAGCATTGCTGCAAGGGCCAGCTTTTTCCCGCGAACTTTTTTAAATATGTTTTCCCCTTCCAGAACACTGCATCTGGAATAATCATCGAATACTGTCTTTACAGGACAAAATGAATTTGACTCCTGATGAAATTCCATTACTAAGACTCTCATATGTAGCTCCTATCTAATCAATTTTTTAAAAACTTCTGAACTTCCTCTATTTTATGAATGATTCCTGTAAACTTACGGAAACAATCATCATACTTTTCACTGATATGGTCCTTTGGCTTATAAATCCTCTCAATTGATGATTCTTTCCTGTACTCTGACAAATCCTGACACAAATTCAGTCCAAAGGCGGCAATGCATGCACTTCCCCTGGTTCCTGCAAATTTGGCCTCCATTGGTATTTCTACACAAATCCCTAAAATATCCGCCAGCATTTGCATCCATACTGAATTTTGGGCGCAACCACCGGCTGCCCGGACTTTCTTTATCTTTCTGCCTGTTGTAGTCTCATAATCGTCTTTATATATCCTGAAACAGTAACATATCGATTCCAGCAAAGCCCTTGCCATGTGGCATCTTTTATGATGTCCGCTTAAATTCAGAAAAGCGCACCTGATATCAGTGGAAAAGGGCTTGTTTTCTCCATACAACGACGGAGTTGCATATAAATTACACGAACCCGTCCCAGCCTCCCGGAGTTCATTTTCCAAAAAGGCATAGACATCTTCCCCTAACTTTTCTTTTTCATTTGGATAAAGAGTGTCAAGTATCCATTTAACCGTTAACCCGACTGATTCCAACCCCATGAAATATATGTTTTTGTCACTTGTAAAAGCCGCCACGCGGCTTTGGGGCCAAAAATCGCAAATATCCCCTGTTACTGCAAACCAACCGGAAGAACCAAAATATACATGTGCATCCCCCACATCGGTAGCCCCGGTTCCTACAGCAATCGCCGGAATATCGCAGCAACCCCCCAGGACCGGTATTCCTTCCACCAATCCCATCTCAGATGCCGCCGGGTTTTTCAGGCTGCCAACCACATCATGGGATTGGACAAGCTTTGGGAATTTGTCCTTGTCAATACTTCCCGCATCCAGGATTTCATTCATCCTGTTTTGGATTCTCTCATGGCAGGACTTTGTAAAGTGACTTGTCAAGTCACTGGTAATTGTACCGCAAGCCCGGTATTTCAAGTAAGCATTGGCTTCCAGGAAAACATGGGTTTCCCGGTAAGTTTTCGGCTCATTTTCTTTTATCCACATTATCTTGGGCCAATAATCGCTGCTTATAAAATCACTGGTATCAAGCTTTTTATTTAATTCCTCAGCCTGCCTGGAAGCCCTCTGGTCCAGCCAGATTATGCTTCTTCTTAGCACACTTCCGTCAGCCCTTATCGGAATTATGCCTTTCCACTGGGTGCAAAAGAAAATCCCTATGATTTCATGAGCTTTGATATCTCCGGAGAATAAAACCTGTTTCGTAACATTACATACAGCTTTCCAGTAATCATCCGGTTCTTGTTCAGCCCATCCTTCATCAGGAATGTACAGGGGATATGAAGTAAAAGCTGTTTTCACAATCTTGCCGTGGACGTCAACTAAACATAGTTTTATACCACCGGTTCCCAAATCATATGCAGCAATATAATTTTTCATAAATCATATACCTTTGTTTGTAAGCAAGTTTATAACTAATATGAAAAGCAATTTTGCCTGTAATTTTCTTTGATTTAAATAACTTTATTTTCCCTGTTTTTCTCACAATCTTACGAGCCAACAAGCAGGTCTTGCATCATTATTGGCTGAGACCAGGCTGTTTTCCCAAATTGATCCGTAACTCTTATGCGGAAATAGTTTAAGTTTGAATTCACTTGCCAATCCAGTTCGTTTAAATAATCACCATTTTTTGCATAATAACTTCTGCCAAATCCGTTCCCACCGACAATTGTAATTACACTGGCAGGACTGCATTCCAAATGCAAGGTTCCATCCACTATTCTCAAATCGTAAATTTTCGGACCTGTAGTGGGATAAAATCTTCCTTCTTTTAATGCCTCAACAATACCAGCTTTACTGAAATTCTCCGTGCAAACAATAGTTGCGGATGAACCACATATGCCAAACTCCTCACCATAATTGTGAGTATCATCTCCGGCTACTGCCCGGATTCTTTTTCCGCGGCTTAAACAGTAGTCCCAGACAGCATCATCCGGATATCCTCCAACATCCAGCACCGATCCTGAGTTCCAGACCTCAAAGGCAAGACATCCATGAAGAGCCAGTATAAGCTCGAAATCCATATGGGACCAGTTTGGATGATTGAGTATAACAATCTGATTCTTTTCTTTTACCTCTTCTATGAATTGATTCCAGGAATCAATTCCCCAATCCATGGGACGCTTAATAACTTCTCCATGCTGAAAACCACATTCTCCTTTTGTAACGTCCCATATTAAGTTGAGATGCAAATGTTTTTCCTGTCTGCGATTCAATGTGTAAGGGTGATCCAGGTTAAAGTCAAACGCAATCTCAACACCGGACAGCACCAGGAAATCTTCCTTATCCATTTCGTCAGAGTTCCAGTACACCTGGTGATCCGTCATGACACAAAAGTCAAATCCTTTTTTCCTGTATTCATCCAGCGCTTCAGCATACGGACATTTAGAGTCCCCGGACCTTACCGTATGCATATGCACACAGCCTTTCCACTGTGGGATGTTCTTGTTTATCGCAATATAGTCCCTCATGCTTTGCTTCCTTCTAACCTCATCTAAAGGTTATGTTTTTTTGTATAAGCCGGAGGAAGTCTGCCTTCCTCCGGCCGTATCATTTAATTACCTCTTTTTTCCGTAAGTTGCCTGCCACATATTAAGCGCATCATTTATAGCCTCTGTCATCTCATCAATAGCCCTGTCAATATCGTAGTTTGGATCTGCAACTATGTTTTCGAGCGCTTCCAAACCTGCTGCCTGGAATTCAGTATTAATTGGTGTAACCGGATGATAAGAAAGAATGTCGCTCTTCTGCTGTGCGTCTATCAGGAATTGGAAATCGAGAGTATTGTTCTTTATGTAATTCTGATAGATAGGAGAATGGTAACATCCTTCACTGATCGGGAGGTATCCTGTAATAGTGCACCATTCTGCTGCATGGTCATCCTGTGAGAAGAATTTGATAAATTCCCAGGCACCTTTTCTTGCTTCTACATTAGGATCCTTAATGATATAAAATCCGTTTCCGGATGCCGGAAGCCCTGAAGAACGTCCATTTTTAGTAATTGGCTGCCATGGTATGAAGGCAATATTGCACGGTGTGTCATGGTTTTCATTCCATGCATTGGCAAGCCTTGCATAACCGCCGATTGTACCAGTAACAATTGCAAGATCACCTTTTGCAAAAGCAGGAAGTATTTCATTACCCCAGGATGAGCCTAAAGGATAACAGTAACCGCCAACAGAGAGATTTCTCCACAATTGGAAGTACCTCTTCACATATTCCCTGGTTCCATCCTTGTTATAATAGCTGACTGTCGGAGGAGCAGACTTGCCGTTTTCATTATCTACAACATGAATTCCTTCAATAGACAATGCATAGTTCAGATAAATGTTGGAATGGTCTGTACCAATGGCATATTTTGCGATTCCTTTGTCAACCAACTGCTTGCAAATATCATACAAATCTTCCAGACAGTGAATATCTTTATAAGGATCTACGTTTATCTGATTCAGCATATCCATGTTGAAATAGATACCAGCCATACTGTTGCCCATCGGATAACCAATCAGGTTGCCGTCCAGGTCACCCCAGCAGGAAACCAGGTTTCCGTAAATCATGCTTACAAACGGATCATCTTTGCCGGCAAAGTTGTAAATTGGTTCAACCAGGCCGGAGTACATGTAAGTACCGTTTTGTTCGGTTGTAGCATTGATCAGGGTTGGCAAATTAGCCTCGTCAGTTACCTGCAGCTTGGCCAAAAGGTCGTTCATATTTCCTACATACTCATAGGTCACACGATAGGTGTTCTGCATTTCGTTAAATTCTTTAGCCAGACGCTCAATGAATTCCTTTTTGTCTGAGCCCCAAGTTCCCCAGTATACAACTTCAATTGGTTCCTTGGGTTGTGTTGAAGCCGGTTCTGTTACAACAGTGCTTTCCGAAGTCTTCGGTGAAGCAGATGTTGTGCCATCCGTGGGCTTGGAAACATTAGCGCACCCTGCAAATACAGTTACACATAGTACCAACGCCAGTAGTAATGATAAACTCTTCTTTGCTTTCATTTTTGCACTCCCTTTCATTTTTTTAAGTATTATTGAATTTTTTAGGTTTTTGGAGCCAATAGGCTCCTTATATTTAAAATATTTGCAATACGGAATACAACTTTACAGGTTTATTTAACCCTTTATTCCTCCGGAAATCATTCCCCTGATGATATATTTCTGCCCTGCAACGAATACCAGAATTGCCGGGGCTATACAGATCATGGCACCTGCCAGGATTACACCCAAATGGTCTGTTTCCGCACCCTTCAGCATCGCCATGCCAATCTGAATGGTGTACATGTTCTGGGAACTGCTGATTAATAACGGCCACAAATACTGATTGTAAATCATAATAAACTCATAAATTGCTAAGGCCGCAAGCGATGGCACCGAAAGAGGTATAGCAATACGGATAAAAAAACCAATATCGCCACAACCATCAAGGGTCGCTGATTCCTTAATATCTTTAGGAAGTGAAAGATAGAACTGCCTCATCATGAAAATACCCATGCCTGACACCAGAAACGGCAGTGTCATCCCGGCAAAGGTATTAATCAATCCCCACTTCTGAATCCGCAGATAATTTGCGATCAAAGTAACATCCCCCGGGATCATCGTTGTCATTAGAATCATCATAAACAACAGCTTTTTACCTTTGAAATCAAAGAATGAAAATGCATATGCTGCCATGCTGCAAATCAATGCCTGTGAACCAATAACAATAGCGCAGCAAATAATGCTGTTGAGCATATACCTGGCAACAGGCACATACTTTAAAACCCACACATAGTTCTCCCATGTAAAATGCTTGGGGAACAGAGTCAGGGTGGATGTCATTATTTCAGCATCAGAACGTAAACTGTATGAAAAACCCATTATAATAGGAAACATAATCAGTAATCCCACCAAAAGACGCACCAGATAAGATCCGGCATCTCTCATTGTTTTTTTCCATTTATATGACTTAAGCATATTTCGTCCCCCTATTGATAGTGAACCGTTTTCTTCTCAAAAAACATCTGAATACGGGTAACAACAAAGATAACCAAAAAGAGGATTAATGACAACGCACACGCTGTTTCAAACCTTCCGTTCATAATTGCCTCTTTATATATGGAATAGATCAATGTCTCTGTAGAATTGGCCGGACCGCCGCCAGTCAGCAGTTTAATCTGTCCAAAAGCTTTGAATGAGTTGGTTATGTTCAAAAATATTACAAAGAAAATCTGTGGAGATGCAATTGGAATCATGATACTGAAGATCTTTCTCAATTTTCCCGCACCATCTATAGTGGCACTTTCAAGCAGCTCCACTTCAACCGCCCTGAAACCTACCAAAAGAAAAATAAAGCTGGCACCTATGCTCAGCCAGACAGTTGCAAAGGCAACAGCATAGATAGCTGTACCGACTGTAGTCAACCAGGCGGTATCTCCTCCTATTAGGAGTAGGCACTGCTATTTATATGATACTTGTTCAGTTTGTTTTTGTTTGAGAGATTTAAACATAAACAATAAATAAAAAAGCGCCAGGATTGTTTCCAATCTGACGCCTTGAGTTTTTCGTAAAGCTTGCAAAGGCAAACTCTGCAATTCCAGGCAAGAATGCCTGGCAATCGGCACCAATT
>DUMO01000060.1 GCA_012839865.1 Clostridiaceae bacterium | reverse complement strand
ACATTAACGGGGAAAGCTACAGGTTAAAGCAGGCTCTTTCAAAGCAATCAGATGTTGGTTAATTTTTTATGAATTGGTGGCCTAATTTTACTCCGGTAACTGGCCTGAATTTTTATTGACATTTACATCCCACTTAATCCTAAAGTGCCTTCATCACTTCTATATTCCGGAATATCTATCATATAATCAGAATTAATCCATACTTTTTGTTTTTGCTAACCACAATAACTTATATATTCAAGGATTGCTCCTACTTTCAATCAATGACGATTCCCTGTTTCATAGCACCATATTGCAATTTCTGCTATCAATTCATACGGAATCGGTTTGTCATATGGAAACTGCACTGCACCCTTGCTTGTCTTATACCCGGACAGGCGTTCCGCAAAATACTCCATGGCTTTATCGCCGGGATACAGACCTAAATGCTTTTTGTGAGCTGCAAAATGGATAATATTTTGCTTGCCCCGATAAGTCGGCATGGCCCAGGAAATACGCTCTTCAACATTCGGCAGTGCTTTGCGGATTGTGTCCCGCACCTTATTTAAAATCGGCCTGATTTTCAAAGGCTGCCCTTCAATATATTCATCAACCGTTGTTGACGGTCTGCCGCAAAAATGATTCTGATCTTCTTTTTTGAACTCGCGATTGCATTTTGGACATGTCCACATAATTATTTACTCAGCCCTTTCTCTGATAGTTACTTTAACAGTATCCCCCGGCTGTTTACCGATTTTTTGGCGGATATCCTTTCTCAAGCCAATGATGTAACACACTGAGCCATCAGGGTTTTTGATTCCCATGTTTACCAGACTGCCATCGTAAGGTTCGCCGTCAAAGGTTGCATGTACTTTTACCCTGCCTTTGCCAAACTCAGCTTTCACATCATAAGGGAATTCAACATATGCACCGTCGATGTCGGGAACTTTACGAATGATCGCGTCAAATTCGTATGTTTTTGGGTTCATAATCAAGACCTCTCAATTTAAGTGTGTACACAGATAGGTTTTTCATGTATTCAATATAACTTATTCTGTTGTTGCTTGCGTTAAAAATACTATAAAATTTATCTTGTATGCCACATATAATCCTGTCTGCAATCCACAGTATTATCGACAAACACAGCACATGTTTTAATCTTTACCCCATTCTCTTCCCACTACCACACAAACGGAATCAATCTATACTTCACACGCTTTTTATACTCCCTATACCCCTCCAGGTCCTTTTCCAGCACCTCTTCCTCGTTTTTGATCCTCTTGACTGTAATTACCGGATATATTAAAAATATAATAAACGAAAACAAAGAGCCAAGTATCAAGGGCATGGACAAAAACAATAATATTGTAGATGTGTACATCGGGTGCCTTATCTTATCATACCAGTTCATCCCTTTATCCCGGACTGTTCTGTTAACTTAATAATAAAAATGAGACCTGAAACGCTTCTGGTATAATGGAAATTGCCACAAACCATTACCTCCCAGAAAGGAGCGTTTAGGTCTCATGAGTATTATACCATTAAACGTTGTATGT
>DUMO01000059.1 GCA_012839865.1 Clostridiaceae bacterium | reverse complement strand
TTGGAGTCTATGGCTAAACTTACATCGACAAAGGAGTTTACACTGGCGCCGGTGGCATTATTACATAAATAAGATGAATGGGGGATAAAGTAGAAATCAATTTACACCACTTGACAAGACACTACCAGAAAACTTGCGGAGCAATCAGGAAAGGCTACGACAAATATAAGCAAATTGGTTGCGGATTTACAAAGCAAAACCAACTCGGTATATGAGACAATAGATTCCGGAACGAATAAAATCAAAGCATCAATTCAGAGAGTAATGCAGACTGCAGAGAAATTTGATGAAATGAAAGAGCTTCAGGATAATATGAAGTCGAAAGTAAACGATATAGAATCAGCATCCAAGAATTCCTCATCCCATAGCAAGAAGCTCATAGAGGTTATTTCAAAAATAAACAGCCTGGTTGAAAGCTCCCTGAATGAAATTGAGTCCATAGCCGGTGCAACACAGCAACAATCTGCTACAATGGAGGAAATAACGTCTTCATTTTCTTCGATAGAAAATATCGCCTCCGACTTGAAGAGCCTGAATGAAGAATTGGCAAGTTTGAAAATATAGCCGGTAGGGCTGTCAGGGAATATAAATTTTGTGAATACAGGGTTTTCCTGTGACACGCCACTTGCTGAGAATGTGCTTTAGCATAAGATTTCTGGAATGATGTCTATAACACGCCAGAAGATGATTATCGCTCATACCGTGAGCTTTGGATGCGTGTGTTACATCATATTAAAGATAGAGTGCATCAGACAAAGCATGCACTAATATCCAGGGCAAAAGTGTTGTAGTTTTTCGATACCCATACGCCAGCAAAAATCCAAACAAAAGCAAATCAGCAATATTGGAAAAAGTGAATAATAAATTACCATTATAGATTCGAAAAAAATAATCCGGAAAATGCATCAGACCAAAGGCGACAGTACCTGCTAATAATGCAACAGGAAGCTTTTTGAAAATACTGTCTGCAGAGCGGAATATAATTCCCCTATGAAAAAACTCCTCGCATAATGCAGGATAAAGAAGACTGTAGACAAAACCCCAGACTTTTTTAATGGTAATACCACCAGTGAAAAACAAAATTAAGTATATAAAGAGAATAGGCCAGCTTGCTTTTGTATATCTTAGTGAAAATAAATTTTTAAACTGATAACCCAGCAGTTTAAAAATAATAAATGGTATTAATACATAAATCAAGTTACCAAGTATTATATTTCTAATTTGTTCCGGCAACACGAAACTTGCAATATCTGAAATGGATTGTGAGAGCCTTTCTATAATGGATATCAGATGGCTGTATCCCGGTAGGAAAGAAAGTATGGGAGTCCCGGAAAGAATGTCCTTTCTTTGAAGATTATCTATTATCGTTGAAAAAAGGAATAAAAAATAAACTGCAGAAGTAACCAGCCCTTTTTTTGCCACCCCCTCATCAATATTAAAAGCCTGCATATTTTCATCGGTATTATTTGAGGTTAGGTTGATTGTATACATTCCTGCAACATACATTACAACACCCATAATACCGCTGCGGAATGCCGTGAAATATGAAGCGCCATAAGCCAGATTGCTGATGGCCTTGAGCAGTATGTATGCAGCAAGTATGACTGTAAATAGCAGGTTGGAAAACAGTTCATTATAAAAGATTTTGCTTTTCTGTTTGAGGTATGAAATCATAAGCTCACCCTTCCTGATAATTTTATGTCATTAAATTATACCAGATTACGGAGAAATGTAAAGTATACTTTACAAAATCATTTTTATAATTGCCTATACGGAAAGCGTACTTGACAAAGTATACTTTTTTGTTATATATTTTTGGATGGAAAGTTAACTTTACACAATGATAGGAGTCAATAGATTTGAGAAACAGGTTGGAGGAAATAAGAAAATCCAGGGACATAACACAGGAACAATTGGCAGCAGCGCTTTGCGTTTCTCGTCAAACCATCGGATCATTGGAAAACGGACGATATAATCCATCAATTATCCTGGCATTTAAAATTGCCCGGTATTTTAACTTATCTATTGAAGATATTTTTATTTATGAGGAGGAGCCAGAGCCGTGAGGAAACGTATTGGAATCTATGCTTTACTATTATCGACAGGTATATTGCTGCTGCTGTTGGGATTGTTCTCAGAAAATCCTATGCAAGCCGGCATTCTGGTTTCAATAGGAATAATTGCTCTGGGGTTCTCCGTAGCGAAAGGCGCACCACTGCTTACAAGTAAGGAAGCAGACGAGGAAAGCAACATAATTGAATGGCATGATGAACGCAATATTGTAATTCGAGAAAAGGCATCCTGGTATGCAGGCATGACTACAATTGCAGCCATGAGTGTCAGCGCTTTTGTTCTGGTAATGACTGATCAACTTGTAGGGGCATGTGTAATAGCGGGCTTGCTGCTGTTATATTCGTTAAGCATTATTCTTTTCTCAGCCTATTTCAGTAAAAAACTATAATTTTAAGCAGTTTTCTCATGGTGGGAAATATTTATGGAAAGTATGCTTGACATTTAACCATGATTCATATATTATAATGGAAAGCATGCTTTACATTATTTATTGGAGGAGAATCATGAAGAAAATTTGTTTGTTTGTTTTTCTGATGCTCTTAATAAATCTACTTTCAGGATGTGGATTACCCTCGCATTTAAATGATGAAGAGATTTCAAGTGAGAATGGAACGCAGAATGCTGATGTGCAGCCTACGCAAGCTCAGGATTCTCAGGCGTTACCAGGTTCAGAGGAAGCGTCATCAGTTAAAACCGAATCCGAAAGTGCTCCGGATGTTGCATATGAAACTGATACTGGTGTCTTTCAGGGACGGATAGATAACAACTTCATCGAAATAGCCGTTTCAGATGTCCAAAAAGAAGAAACAATTAAGGTATTTATGTTGTCTGATGAAGTCAGGCAGGAATTCGACAGTATGGAACTTGATATTGGCGAGGTTGTTAAGTTTCAGTACTATAAAAACGAAAATGAACAGAATGTCATTGTGAAAATCGAAAAGCTAAAATAGGTTGGAGGTAAAAAAATGTTAAATAAAAAGTATGAAAAAATGCCATTACCCGGGCTGGGTGTTGTATTCTGCTGTGGAGTCGGGATGTTGGCTTCGATATTGTACAGCTTCCATTTAGCGGCCGGTATGATTGGTGGTGCGGCTGCGGGTTTATTGATTGGTTTTATTGCATCAATGCTTTTTGGTAAGAAAAGCGTTGCAGAGGAAAGAGACTGAGTATGAAAAAGAAGTGGACAAAGCATCTAAAGATTTTTCTTATCGTTTCTGCTATATGTACCATTGCATCATATGGAGCATGGCGGATGTGGTTTGACCCTTTTCGGGGGACGGTAAGCGTCTTTAAGCAGTCTGAAAAACTCGAAGCCTTTCTTGGCGGGAAGCAAGCTGCGGAGGATTTGGAATTTATCGTAAACCGTCTGCGGGAGCGGCACCCGGCTTGCATATCGGGCCTGCCTCCCGCAGTTCAGGAGGCATATGAGAAAGAGTATGCAGAGCTCTCCCAATCGACAGAGGTTACGGTCTTATCACTGTGGCAAAGTGCAGCACGGGTTCTCGCATGCCTTAATGATGCCCATACCAGGGTACAGCCATATTACGAGGATACAAAGATTTTACCTTTAATGTTTTCATGGGAAGGGCAGCGCTTGATTTGTTCAGGCGGCGAATACGACGGATATACTGTTAATATGATAGGCGTTATTTCGGTCAGCCAGCTTTATGAACGGTTCCTGGGGATGTTTTCCTATGAGCTTGACGCCTGGGCTCGTCATGTCTTTGCATCACGAATCAATCGCAGTGACTATCTGGCTTTTTTGGATATAGATACCGGGCAGGGAGTCGAGATTTTGCTGGAGCGGCAAAATGACGGAAATACCATTAAAAAAGTCTTTACGCTGCAAAAAAACGAGATGGCTATACCGAAAGACACGGAGACCTTCTACGACTATACGGTAGACAGGGAAGCTGGCGTGGGTATTTTCACGCTGAGTCAATGTGTCTTTGACAAAACCTACAAGTCGGCGCTGAAAGAATTCTTTACATCTGTGCAAAATGAGGGAGTCCATAGTGTTATTGTGGACTTGCGAGGCAATCCCGGTGGAAATTCACTGGTCGCAAACGAGTTTCTCCGCTACCTTGCAGTGGAGAGCTATCAGAATGTAAACTCCATGGTGCGCTTTGGTCCGATTAATTGGAAAAACCGGCCAGGGCGACAGAAAAACCGGCAAGCGGAAATTGTGTTCTCAGGAAATGTATATGTGTTGACCGGTACGGACAGCTTTAGTGCAGCTATGGACTTTGCGACGCTGCTTTCAGATAACGGGCTTTGTACGGTGGTTGGAGAGATTCCTGGCAATATGCCCTCTTCCTACGGTGATATCCTGTATTTTCAGACGCCAAATGCATTGCTTGCTGTAACCGTGTCCTATAAATATTTTATACGGCCTGATGAATCCAAGTCCAATTTGCCGCTTCTTCCGGATGTACAGGTTCCCGCTGAAGATGCCCTGGAGGAAGCATTGCGGCTTATTCACAAAAATTGAAATGCAACCCAAATAAACTATCTTTAAGGCATCATATTTAGCCACTCTATCATTTTTGGTATAATATATGCAAACCCCAAATAAGACAAGGAGATGTGAATATGAGCGTGAAAGAAAAAGTATTGGAAATAATGAAAGCGGAAGGAAGACCTTTAAGTGCCGGAGAAGTGGAAAAACTGTCGGGACTGGACCGCAAAGAAATTGATAACGCCTTTAAAGAATTAAAGAAAGAAAATGCGATTGTTTCTCCGGTTCGTTGCAAATGGGAACCTGCCAACAAATAAGCATTCTATTGCCTTGGTAAAAATAGATTGATTCAAATCAATTCAGAAAATAAGTAGATATTTGGGTTTCATGACATTCAGCTTTTCTCCGGGCTGCCCTGCCTGTTGTGGGAATATCATGAAACCTTTGTTTTTTTCTTATATTCTCTTTCTTACGATTTTCAATCCTTCTTCTTCAAAAGTGAAGAATAATAACGGTATGAATTGTGCATACTGTATTTTTCAGTTTATGAATAAATTACTGACATGAGTAAAAAACTAATTAAAAACTGCTTGGGAAGAATTATAATGTTTGGATATATTATTAGGAAAATTCGCGGTTCCTCTTTAAAAAAGCTGAATGAAACTATGCTTAAAGAGTCTGTAGAAGATAAAAAATACAATGAACCAATATCAACAGTTTTAGAAAGAAACCTGGAAATAATTAAAGGCATTTTGCGGGATAGCAGCGATGTGACATTTCACGAGTTCAACTTCGGGCATGAAAGAAGATTCAAAGGTGCCCTAATTTTTATCAACAGTATGGCAGATAAGGTAGAAATCCATAAAAACATCCTGCAGCCTTTAATGTATGACATCCTGCTGCTTAAAAAGGATGTGGATATGGATTTCACAAAAATCGACAACATTAGAAAGAACATAATTTCAATTACAGATAATCTGAAAGTGACACTGTTAAGGGATGTAATTGAAAATTTATTTTCCGGAGCGACCATTCTTTTGATAGATGGTTCAAAAGAGGCTTTGGCTGTCAAATCAGGCAAGCCGGAATCCGTTCTATAGACGAACCGGCAACGGAGGCTATTGTCCGTGGACCAAGGGAAGGCTTTAACGAAAATGTAAATGTAAGTATTGCTCTTATACGCCGGAAAATCAAAGTTCCTGACTTATGTGTAGAAAAATTCATTATCGGTGATAAATCAAAAACGGATGTGTACATTGTATATATTAAAAGCATTGTCAATCCAAAGTTGATTGAAGAAATAAGAAAACGACTGAGCAGAATTAAAATAGATGCGATTCTGGAATCAGGATATATAGAACAATTTATTGAGGATGATCCGAACTCAATTTTTCCCACAATTTCAAACAGTGAAAGACCTGACAAGGTTGCGTCAAAAATACTCGAAGGCCGTGCTGCTATTTTGGTTGATGGTACACCTTTTGCGCTTGTGGTTCCTATGGTGTTTATTGAAAGTTTTCAAAGCTCGGAGGACTATTATGCCAGACCATTTCTTGCAAGCATTATGCGTAGAATAAGGTTTCTATCCTATATTATCAGCACTTTAGGGCCTGCAATTTATGTGGCATTGACTGTTTACCATCAGGAGCTGATACCAACCCAACTATTGATATCTATAGCCGAAGGACGTGAAAGAGTGCCTTTTCCGGCAATTCTGGAAGCTTTTTTGATGATATTTACCTTTGACATTCTAAGGGAAGCAGGAGTACGATTGCCAAAACCGGTAGGACAAACCGTGGGCATTGTCGGAGCCCTTGTACTGGGGCAGGCATCCGTTGAAGCCGGTCTTATAAGTCCTATCATGGTAATTGTTGTATCTTCGACGGCCATTGCAAGCTTTGCTGTTCCGGCGCAGACTGATTCCGGAACGGTACTCAGATATATATATCTTGTCCTTGCCGGACTTGCCGGCGGGTTTGGTGTAATTATTGGTCTTTTGTTGACATTGATTCATCTGGCATCTCTAAGGTCTTTTGGAGTACCTTACTTATGGCCAATTGCACCGTTAAATTTATCAGGCTTGAAGGATGTTTTTATAAGGATGCCGCTGTGGTCAATGTCAAAGCGGCCTGAGGCTATCATTTGGAGCGATTTCGATTACTACAAACAAAATCCGGATTTAATGCCATCACCCCCCCGGAAGGGAGACAACTAGATGCATATAAAAGGAGCAAGCTGGCAATGAAAAAAAAGATGAACAAATCGATTATGAAATTGGGTTTATGCTTTATTATGTTGTTTGCCTTGTCTGGCTGTTTGGGAGGAAGAGAAATAAATGATTTGGAAATTGTAATAGGAATGGGAGTTGATAAGGATGGGAGTACAGGAGATGTTCTACTGACAGCACAGGTAGTTAAAGAAGGGGAGATAAGCAGATCAGGAAGTAGTAGTGGAGATGGAGAAAGCAAGGCATTTTGGAATGTTAACGGCAAGGGAAAGTCAATTTTTGATGCGGTAAGACAGATAACGCACAAGACAGGAAACAGGCTGTTTGTATCTCACAATCAGGCTGTTATTTTTGGGAAAGATATAGCTATGGAAGGTTTGCAAAAATATATTGATTTCTTTTTGAGGACCCATGAAATGAGACCTACAACATTGATTCTTATTGCCGAGGAACAAGCTTCGGACATTATGGATGCAAAACCTGAAACTGAAAAGTTACCTGCCATTAATATTGCAAAGCTGGTCAAGACCTATGGGTTTACTTCTTATTTCTATAAAGTGAATATGAAAGATTTTGCCTCATGCATGATGAGTGAAACTACTGCTTCGTTAGCACCTTTAATCAATGTTTCACAGGATAAGGATTGCAAGGATGTTTATGTGTCGGGTATGGCTGTCTTTAAAAATGGCAAAATGGTTGGAAAATTGAAGCAGGATGAAGTCCGGGGAGTATTGTGGGTGCTCGGCAAAGTAAAAAGTGGTGTGATAATTATACCTTCACCTAATGAACAAGGAGATGTTGTTTTGGAAATTACAAAGGCAAAAAGCAAAGTAACACCTGAAATCAGAGACAGCAAAATAATTATGCATATAAAAATTAAAGAGGAATCGAGCCTCTCAGAAAAGAACACAACCGAAAACCTGGCGACTATTTCAGGCCTGGAAAAAATGCAAAAAGTTACGGCAGAAGTTATCCGGCAGGAAATATTGGCGGCCTTTAACAAATCCGGGGAAATCGACACCGATGTTTTTGGCTTTGGCGAGATGCTGCATAAAAAATACAACAAGGAGTGGAAAATTTTAAAAGAAAATTGGGATGAAATATATCCAACTATAGAATTAAGAATTGACATTGAAACAAAAATAATAAAAACCGATTTGTTAAAAAAACCGGCAACACCAAGTGAAGAGGGGAAATAACATGAGCATTGAAAAAGGAAAAATAAGCAGTTTGCAATTGCTTTTTCTAATTGCTGGTTTTGTTCAGGGATCGGGTTTATTGATAGATTTTACAGTAGGAATAACCGAACATCAGACATGGATGGTTGTATTGGCGGGTTTGGCTGTAACAACCCCTTTTTTTCTTTCCTATGTGGTGCTTGCAAAAAGGTTTCCGGGAATGAATCTGGTTCAGATTAATGATATGGTATATGGACGGGTTCTGGGCAAAGTTATATCCATATATTACATTTTCTTTTTCTTAATGACCTTGTCATTTAATATTCGTGATGTAGGTGAGTTATATATAACTTTTTTAATGCCCGACACACCTTTTATTTTCCTGCTGGCAGTTTTTACTGCAACCTGCGCATATGCTGTTGCCAAAGGTATCGAAGTATTGGCAAGAGTGAGCCATTTGTTCGTATTTACCTCGATATTTGCAATAATCAGCACATTCATTCTTTTGATTGACCAGATGGATTTCTCCAATTTTTTACCGTTTTTTGAGGTGCCCTTTATGAGAATTTTTCAGGGTATTCATATTGTGTCGGTCATTCCTTTTGGCGAAACAATAATTTTCCTCGTAATTATGGGGTATCTGAACAATACCGGGCATGCAGTTAAAAACACTTTTATTGGATTGTTAATTGGAGGGTTAAGCCTTTTTATTATTTCGGTCACAGATACAGCGGTTTTAGGCAGAACACAAACCATATGGACTTCCCCGTCCTTTCAGTCAATCCGTCTCATTGATATCGGGACTGTGTTGACAAGGATGGATTTTCTGATAGGAATTGCACAGACAGTCCTGATATTTTTTAAATGCAGCCTTTTCTTTTATACATTGGCTGTATCAGTTTCACAATTATTTGGCTTAAAGTCGTATTTGCCGGTAATTTTGCCTTTAGCGGGCATCGAGGTAATTGTTGCCGCTACTGTTTTTCAATCGCCTGTAGATCATGCCATGATTACACAAAATACTGGAATTATATATTCTGTGCCGCTTATATATATTTTCCCGCCCTTGTCGTTAATGATTGCGAAAATTCGTGATTTGCCAAAGGTTGAAAGGAGTAAGGGGACATGATATTCCTGCTGTTGATTTATGCCTTAATAATTATTATTATTGTTCCAGGGCTTATAAAGAGGAACGAGTGGAGAGAACTTGCTGTTTTTTCAATTCTATATATCATTGCCTTTGTATTAGGTTTAATGTACGTTCTTGACATACCCATACCAAGTCCGATGCACGGTTTGCAGCGTCTTATTGTTGATGTATTGGGCATAAAATATCCAATGCAATAAATGTAAGTTTCCAATATGTTTCTATGTAAAAGTTATAATTTATGTCTGTATTCAACTATGTTGTGTGGATTGGCAAATATCCAAAAGCTCCTGGCTTAAATTTTTCAATTGCTGTATGGATTGCGAAATCATATCAATAAAATCGTTTTCTGAGGAAAGGGTGGATACGATTTCCTCAGTAGTTGCCGTATTTTCCTGGGTTATGGCTACAGCCGATTCAATCTCTTCTTTTATTTTATAAAATTCATTGGTTGTCTGTCCAATATTGTCCATGTTATTTTTCAGATGCCGGCTGATCTTGTCAAAGGATTCTTTCATGGAATTAAAAGACTCGGTAATTTCCTGCAACAAAAACTGTCCTTTTTCAACAGCCTGCTTTCCTTCATGAGATTTCTCATGAGCAGCCTTTGATTTTTCGAATAGCTGATGTGTGACCTTTGTAATACGGGAAGCAATTTCACCGCTTTGTGCGGCAAGTTTGCGAACTTCGCCGGCCACAATGGCAAACCCCTTTCCATGTTCTCCTGCCCGGGCTGCTTCAATAGAGGCATTTAAGGCTAACATATTGGTTTGCTGGGCAATATCCTGGATATCAAGCAATAAGGAATTCACCATTTGCAAACTCTCTTGCAAGTCATCAACGGTTGACGCAGCAGTCTGAACAGAATCATTCAGGGTATTCATATATATGCCAACCTGATTAACCCTGTTCCAGTTTTCTTGCATATCACGGTTCATATCATGAGACTCTGACGCCACCTCTTGTGATACTTTTGCTGTTTTATCCATGTTCTGCAGGGAGAGGAGAACTGCGCTATTGATTTGTGTGATATTTTGAGCTTCGTTGCTGATAGCAGCGGCCATCTGTTCTGCTGCCTCCAGAATTGACCGGCTGTTTTCATGGATTCTGTCCATGTTTTGTTTTACATTATTTGTACTGTCGTTCAAGCTGACAGCACTTCGATTTATTGTTTCAATAAGGCCTTTTAGCTGCTGAACAAGCTTTTGAGCCTCCTGTTCTTTATAAGCAGACTGTAGAATGAGTTTGTGCCCTGCATCAGTTAAAAAGTACAACGCCGCCAGTGTGCCGCAAATCACTGAATAGGCTGTAATAAATAAAGGTATGTTATATTCGGCACCCAAAAAGTTAGCGGGAACAAATAAGTATAAAGTAAGAGTGTAAATGCTGACAATTGCACTGAAAATTAATATCAACTTTTTATCAAAATAAAGAGCTATCATGATTATAGAAAAGAATAGAATATAATGTTTGTTTAATGTGAATTTGTCAAGAAAAAACAGTGCGAAAACTACAGTAAGGGGCAGCAGAGTAAAAATCAAACCTTTTACTTTATCTGAAGCAGGAAGGAAATAATTAAGGGTGGCAAATCCGCCAACTACAATTCCGGAAATAGTAAAGAGCTTGCCGGCATCAAATCCGTGTAAATAGATTAAAGGTATTACGATCAGAGCGATAAGGCAAAATGTTAACAACAAATTAATTCTATGTACCCTTTTGCAGTGAGTTGAGTAATTCATAGTTCTCCTCCCGGATTAAATTGATACAGTCAGCCATTTAAATTAATCAATATTCTATAATGATTTGGACACGATTTCAATCACGATTTTAACAACAAAGGCTTAACCAGAGTGGTTCATGCCACCCTTATTTTCTCAGCAATGATTTTTGAAATGTTTCAATCAGAAAGTTCCCCGAACCTTGCTCCTTCCAGTTATATAAGTTGCGGTACAAGGATTAATTGTGATATAATATATAAATATGGTGAAATTTTGTAATAAAAAAGATTTATTAGAATCATTATAAGAACAGGAGAAATTTATTAAAACGAGAAGGTTGGAGAAAATGATGTTTGTTCATTTAGGTGGAAATGTAGTTGTACCGGTTAAAAATATTATAGGTATTTTTGATCTGGATAAGACTACTATATCAAAAAATACCAGGGATTTTTTAAAAGTAGCAGAGGAAGAAGGATTTGTTGAAATTATCTCTGAGGATTTGCCAAAATCCTTTATTATTACCGAGACTAATCATAAAAGCAAAATTTACCTTTCACCTATATCTTCGGTAACTTTGATGAAACGTTCAGTTTTTATATAGATTAAGCCAGAAAAGATAAAAAAATACAACAATTTTCTGATATTAATCAAATTATGTTAAAGTATGGAACTTGTCATTATTTATAAGTTGATATATCGGACAGGTATGTAAACAGGAGGAAAAAACTAATGGATTGCAGCATGACAAACAAAACTTATGATGAAAACCAGATACAAGTACTTGAAGGACTTGAAGCGGTAAGAAAAAGACCGGGAATGTATATTGGTTCAACTTCAGTAAAGGGTCTTCATCATTTAATATATGAAATAGTTGCAAACAGCATAGATGAAGCAATTGCAGGAAGATGCGACAAGATAGAAGTAATTTTAAATAAAGACAGCAGTGTAACGGTAATTGACAACGGAAGCGGTATACCGGTTGGAATACATCCGCAACTTGGAATACCTACTTTGGAAGTTGTTCATACAGTCCTGCATGCAGGAGGAAAGTTTGGAAGCGGTGCCTATAAGGTATCAGGAGGATTGCACGGAGTTGGGGCTTCTGTTGTTAATGCTTTATCTGAGTATATGGAAGTAGAGGTTCACAGAAGCGGAAAAATATATAGACAGGCTTATGAAAGAGGAAAACCTTTAACTAAAGTTGAGGTTATCGGAGAAACTGACAGAAGCGGAACTAAAACCACCTTTAAACCGGATCATGAGATATTTGAGGAAACAGAATTCATATATGAAGACCTCCTTACTAAATTACGAGAAATGGCTTTCCTGAACAAGGGATTATTAATTGTTTTTATAGACCAAAGAAAAGAAAAGGAAGTCAGGAACGAACTTAAGTATGACGGTGGAATCGTTTCTTTTGTGGAATACATGAACAGAAGCAGGCAGGTTTTGCATGAAAAACCGATTTACCTTTCAGGAGAAAAAGATGATGCAAGCCTTGAAATTGCCATGCAGTACAATGATTCTTACGCAGAAAGCATATTCAGCTATGCAAACAATACCGGAACAACCGAAGGAGGAACACACTTAACCGGATTTAAAAGCGGTATTACAAAAGTAATTAATGATTATGCGAAAAAATTTAATTTGCTTAAAGACAACGATAAAAATTTAACCGGTGAAGATGTTAGAGAAGGTCTGACTGCAATCATAAGCGTAAAAGTAGCTGAGCCTCAGTTTGAAGGACAGACCAAGACAAAACTTGGCAACAGCGAAATAAGAAGTTTTGTAGAAGGAATTGTAACAGAAAAACTTTATGCTTATTTAGAAGAAAACCCCAACATAGCTAAGGTAATAATAGAAAAAACAATAACAGCAGCAAGGGCAAGAGAAGCTGCAAAAAAAGCCAGGGAACTTACAAGAAGAAAAAGTGCACTGGAAACGACCACATTACCGGGAAAATTGGCGGATTGTACTGAGAGGGACCCTGCTCTTACAGAGATATACATTGTCGAGGGTGATTCAGCCGGTGGCTCCGCAAAACTGGGTAGAGACAAAAGATTTCAGGCAATACTTCCACTGTGGGGAAAGATGCTGAACGTCGAGAAATCAAGAATAGACAAAGTATATCAAAATGAAAAGCTCTTGCCTGTTATTACAGCCCTGGGAACCAGCATTGGCGATGAGTTTGATGTCAGCAAACTGAGATACCATAAAGTTATAATAATGGCGGATGCCGATGTTGACGGAGCCCATATAAGATGTTTGCTGCTTACTTTCTTCTTCAGGTATATGAGGCCGTTGGTAGAGGGAGGATATGTATATATTGCACAACCTCCTCTATATAAAGTTGCAAAAGGCAAAGAAGAAATTTATGCTTATAACGACCGGGAACTGGAGAAAATATTAAAGGAAAGAAATTGGAAGAGAGAAGACGGAAACATTACAATTCAAAGATTTAAAGGTCTTGGCGAAATGAACCATGACCAGCTGTGGGAAACTACAATGAACCCGGAGACAAGGACAATCCTTCAGGTAAATCTTGAAGATGCAAGGGAGGCTGATGAAGTTTTCAGCAATCTAATGGGGGACAAAGTAGAACCAAGAAAAGAATTCATTCATTCCCATGCAAAGCATGTCAGGAATTTGGATATATAAAATAAAAAAAATTTATATAGTAAAGAAAACAAGAAAAAGCTCCTTAAAACGATCTAAAATGGCTTTGACCTTAAAAATGTTTCACGTGAAACATTTTTAAGGTGTTACTGGAGCTTTTTTAATATATAATGTAAATGTCAAATAAAGAAGAAGCAAGGTTTTAAGAAATACTTTTAAAACAGTTAAAAATAAAAAAAGAAAACAATTTTTAAAAACCATGAAGGTTAAAATAATTAATTATGGTAAAACATGCTTTATTAAATTCATGAAAAATTAAACCGGTTTTATGGTTAAAAATATTATAAAATTATATTTTATTATTTATTAATAAAGCAATACTCTCGCTTCATTACCTTGAAAGCCTCATGTAAAGCCTTTTCCGGGGAATTGTTTCACGTGAAACATTATTGCAGTCTGCGTTAATAAAATCCTCTTTTGTTTGCAGCTAAAAATAATACTATGATATAATAGGTTTAACCTGACAAAAAAATTATAATTTTTCAGGCTGGGGGAATGTGTACATAAAAAATGGACGTAAGGCCTGATAAATTCTTTTTGTTCAGGTATGCATAAATTTCTCTTAAGTATCTGTTGATAACAATACTTAGGAAAGAAGGAGCTGATTAGTTTGGCAAAGGTTATAGCCCTTGCAAATCAAAAGGGTGGTGTCGGAGTGCGTCCGTAATGGATTTTAGAGCATTGTTCAAAGAACATGGGATTAGAGAGGCATCCTATTGGTCAACTGACTTACCCTAAGTGGAAACATGCAGGGGAAAATAGCATGTCAGCAAAGCATATATTTTGTAGAAATACAAAATGATATGCAAGACCATTGTACAATATGGCCAAAGCTATACTGCTTTAAACCCAGTTCCTTGGCCTAAACCACCGGGGTGTACTGAAAAATATAAACCAATCGCACAAAATAATCTTAATTTCATGACAGTATGTGTATTTTGTGCAGCAGGTTATATAAAATGTGCACGAAGAGATTCTATGGGAGATCTTTCCGGCGTTTCCCATACTCTCTGAAACTCTTCCGGCGTATCAGCAGATACGTTAAAGGAACGAACGGGAGCCTAAGTTGTACTGTATGTGCTTTAAAGTCTAAACGGAGATAACCTACGTTGGATTGCTTAAGAAAGCTATGAACTTTAAGTGTTCTGAATATCCAATATGGTTACGGAGCTGCCATAGTAGTCTGAAAAACCTGAAATGACAGGTAACGCCGTAAAACCGGATGCAGGAAAGCTGCTTACATGGCGAAGGGCAGCAGGTCGTTCAGTTGAAAAATTATGGAGGTATGCGAAATGCAGAAGGCCGACATGGTTTTGTCAATACTAGGCAAGAAGTCTGGAGAAGATAAGGATTTTGTCTTTGACAGGCTTTACAGGAATCTGTTTAATGAAGACTTTTATATTAAAGCTTACGTAAATGTTTGCACAAAGGCAAAATATGTGGCAAGTGACGGATTCAACATGGAAATTGTTAAAGACACCATTGAAAAGTTGAAATCCGAAAGTTACTACCCTATACCGCTAAAAGAGACACACATTCCTGAAGAAAAAGGTAATTTTTTTTCTTTGGGAAAGTCGGATCTCATGGATAATCTTGTGCAGGAAATTCTGAGAATGTTGTTGGTAGCAATTTTTGAAGTGAATTTCCTTGATTCATCACACGGGTTCAGACAGAATAGAAGCTGCCAAACAGCACTATATCGGATTAAAACCACGTGCCAGGGTACGAATTGGGTGATTCGAGGCGGTATGGAAAATTTGGCTGTAAGTATTGATCAGAAATTACTCATTAATTTAATAGGAAGAAGAATTGCAGACGGAAGGTTTCTTGAACTTTTAAGAAGGTTTTTGAAAGCAGGATATTTCAATCTTGAAAAACCGAAAGGCTCCCTGTCAGAAACCCTGCATGGGAGCGGAATCAGCCCGGTTCTTGCAAATATATATCTGCATGAGCTGGACATGTATATTGAAGGACTCATAAACGATTACTTAAAAAGTTATTCCGATAACAGAAATCCGGTAAATCAAAGGCTTAATTGTAAGGATTTTTTAATTAGCAACGAATCAGAAAATCCCGCATTACAAAACATTTTGGATGAACCCGGAAAACCTGACAGGCTTGCTGGACCGGATAAGGATTGCATAAAAATTAAATACACAAGATATGCGGAGGAATGCATTATATGCATTAAGGGAAACAAAAGCCTGGCAGAAGAAATAAGAAAAAAAATAAATGACTTTTTGCAAAGTGAACTGAAACTTGAGACGGAATTGAAAATAAGCAACCTTAGTGACAGCAATGTAAAATTTCTAGGGTATGAAATAGCAAAGGGAAGGCACAGCAACGTTTTGCCAACCGATACTCCGGGAGCAGGAAAGAAAGATTCCAACGAAGCAATAAGGCTGCTTGTCCCGGGGGAAGTAATAAACAGAAAGTTGAAACCTTTTATGAAAAACGGTAAATCCGTCCATCATGGCGGACGAGTAAATCTTCCGGTTAAAGATATTATTAATGAGTATAATTCCGAAGTAAGAGAACTTTATAATTACTACAGCCTGGCAGACGATGTAAGTACTAAACTTAAGAAATTTAAATATTACCACTACTACAGCCTGGCAAAGACAATTGCCAGAAAGGAAAAATGCCCGGTAAAGAAAGTTATAGAAAAGTATGGAATCGATGTTAAATCTACAAATGGTACCGGAACACATAGGATAATTGGTGTTACATACGAGACAGACAGTGGTCCAAAAACAGTTACATACTTTAATGAGCCTTTTAAGAAATCAAGTCAGCCAAAAGTTAGTGTACTGGTAATATAAAAGTCTTATAAACAGTAATCAAGCTTAGGAACGACCGGCGAGCCGGATACATCGAAAGGTGTAAGTCCGGTTCTGAGGGGGGTTCGCAAAAACCTATTGCAGAGATGCAAAAAGGCGTTGGGTGCCTACCCTACAAAACTACAACAGCTGTTAATCTTAGTTCTTGCCTTGCTTATAAAGGTAAAAATGTTCTTTTAATTGATGTTGATCCACAGGGAAATGCCACCAGTGGGCTGGGTATTGATAAGGAAAGGGTGAAAAAATCGACCTATGATGTTATTATCAATAGTGTAACCCTGGAAGAAACCTATTTGGATACCAAATTGGAAAAGCTCAAAGTTTGTCCTTCCAATATTCAGCTGGTTGGCGCAGAAATTGAATTGGTGGCTGTAATATCCAGAGAAACCAGGTTGAAAGAGGCAATATCCTCGGTTAGGGATGCCTTTGATTTTATAATTATTGATTGTCCGCCTTCCCTTGGATTGCTTACAATTAACGCATTAACAGCAGCCGATACAATTTTGGTGCCGATACAATGCGAATATTATGCACTGGAAGGTTTAAGCCAGTTAATGAATACCGTAAAACTTGTCAAAAGGCATCTAAATCCTAAACTTGATGTTGAGGGTGTAGTTTTGACAATGTTTGATGCAAGGACCAATTTGTCCATTCAAGTGGTGGAAGAGGTTAAAAAATACTTCAGAAACAAAGTTTACAGGACAATTATTCCTCGTAATGTACGATTAAGCGAAGCTCCAAGTTTTGGACTTCCCATAATATTGTATGATCCAAAATCAAAAGGAAGCGAATGCTATTTGGAACTGGCAGAAGAAGTAATAGAGTATTCAAAGGAGGTTGCGAAGGACATTGGCTAAAAAAGCACTGGGAAAAGGACTGGAAGCATTGTTTCCGTCGAACGAGAGTATACCAACTATTGAAAGTACTGACACGAAAAATGTAATTGAACTAAAGATAAATGAAATTGACCCTAATGTAAATCAGCCAAGAAAAAAGTTTGATGATGAAAAGCTGACCCAACTTGCTGAATCAATAAAGCAGCATGGCATTGTTCAGCCTATAATCGTAAAGAAGGAAGGCAACAGCTACAAGATAGTGGCAGGCGAGCGCAGATGGAGGGCTGCAAGAATTGCCGGCCTTACAAAGGTTCCTGTAATAATCAAGGATTTATCCGACAGGGAGATACTTGAGGTTGCACTGATCGAAAACCTGCAAAGGGAAGATTTAAATCCAATTGAGGAAGCTGAGGCATATGACAAGCTGATAAATGATTATGGACTGACCCAGGAAGAACTGTCCGAAATAATCGGTAAAAGCCGTTCTGCTGTTGCAAACTCTGTAAGATTGTTAAAATTAAGTAATGAAAACCGAAAAAATGTCGTGGAGGGTTTGTTGAGCAGTGGACATGCAAGAGCTTTGCTGGCAATAGAAGACGAAGAACTCCAAAACAAGATTGCCGATGAAATAATTCTAAGGGATTTAAATGTAAGGGAGACGGAAAAGTTAATCAGGAAGTACCTGAAAAATAAGCCTGTTGATAAAAAAATAAAAAACAAAGATGTAGAATATGTGCAGATAGAAGAAAAATTGAAGGATATTTTCAAAACCAAAGTTGAGTTGCAAAAAGGGAACAAAAAAGGGAAAATACTTATTGAATATTACTCTGATGAGGAGTTGGACAGAATTCTCGGATTGTTTGACAAGTTGGCGTAATAGAATGCTTTGAATTGTAAATCATAAACATATTTGGTATAGGATGCCGATGAAGCAAAGAAACGAGTCATAGGTATTGTTAAAGAAATACTGGAAGCAAAGGGGCGGATATGCAAGCGATAGCTTTTGAAAGTAGAAAATACTGAATAAAGCTTCGCTTGGTTCCATGCTCTGTTCCTCTTGCGTTCACTGTGTTTGGCATTGACCACGCTACATAAATAAAAGAATTTGAAGTTATCACCAGAGAATGCCTTTTAAGAGTGGCATATTTTTAGTTATCGGCAATATTTTCAGTGTTGACAAAGATACTGTTTCATTGTAAAATACACTTTGTCATTTAAAAATATGGAGAGATGGTCGAGTTGGTTTAAGGCACCGGTCTTGAAAACCGGCGTAGGTGCAAGCCTACCGTGAGTTCGAATCTCACTCTCTCCGCCACTTTATATTCAACCATATTTTTGGAGAAGTACCCAAGTAGGTTGAAGGGGACGGTTTGCTAAACCGTTAGACGTCGCAAGGCGTGCACGAGTTCGAATCTCGTCTTCTCCGCCAGAAAAGCCACTTTCAAGGATTGCATTGAAGGTGGTTTTGTTTTTATTGCGTATAATAGATAGTAAAGTTGTACAATAAATATTTTTAAACAAGGTGGTTAAACTTAATGTACGTAGATAAACATGGGAAAGTATGGTACAAGGGAAACTTGCATACACACACAACACGTTCCGATGGCAAGCTCTCGCCTGAAAGAGTAGCAAGACTTTACAAAGAAGCAGGGTATGACTTCTTTGCATTTACCGATCACTGGATATTTGAAAAAGGTGGTTGGGATGGTGAGATGCTGGTTTTATCAGGTGGAGAGTATGATGCAAAAACAAAATTAAGAGACGGGATTTTCCACATTGTCGGCATTGGCATGACTGATGATCCCCGGGTTAATTTATTACCAAGTGCTTCTACACAAGAGATTATAAATGAGATCAAAAATTGCAATGGTATTGCAATACTGGCCCATCCGGCATGGTCCCTCAATACACCTGAGCAAATAAACAAACTTCAGGGCATAGATGCTGTTGAAATATATAATTCTGTTTCCGATCTTCCGCACAGCTCCAGACCATATTCCGGACTTATTATTGACATGCTGGCATCCATGAGCAGATTGTACCCATGTATTGCGGCTGATGATGCACATTTTTACGATGGAGAGGAAATGAAGAGCTGGATAATGGTGCAAAGTGAATCATTAACCCGTGAATCCATCCTGGAGTCTATAAGAGAAGGCAAATTCCATGCAACACAAGGCCCACACTTTGAAATGACTATAAGAGAAGGCAAGGTATGTGTGGAATGTCCTCCTGAAAGCAATATTGAATGTGTGGTATTTTTCACTGACACCCTATATGTGAAAGACAGGACGACTGTCCGCAGCAAAGACAAGCCTGTAACCGGGGCATATTATACAATAAAGCCAAGTGACAGCTTTGTGCGCGTTGAGGTTGTTGATGATAAAGGCAGGTATGCCTGGTCCTCACCGGTCAAGGTGTAACGTTGCAAACCTGTTTGCAAAAATATAATAAGCTGGCTGTATGTCATTGCCCAATCCTGCTTTGGATGTTTAAAAAACAAAGCCCGATTCTTGACTGAACCGGGCTTTGTTTTCATTTTTCTATATGTATTTCTATTCGCCTGTTTTGTTGGCGGTTTTCTTCTGATGTGTTGGGCACAAGGGGCTTGAATTCCGCATGACCTGCAGCTGTCATTCTTTCAGGTGGAATATTGCAATCTTCTATCAGAATGCGGGCAACATTTGAAGCTCGCTTTGTGGAGAGTTCCCAGTTTGTTGGGTATAAAGCAGTATTAATCGGCAAATCACAGGTATGTCCGTTGACTACGATATTGTGATCAAGCTGGCTTAATATATCGCCAAGTTTGATTATGACATCAAGCCCTTCTGGCTTTATTTCCGCGCTTCCCATATCAAAGAGAATAATAGTGTTTAGCCTTAAGATAACTTTATATTCCTCATCAATTATTGTGACATTCCCGGTTAAGTTGAGATCTGTTATTGCTTTCTCAATTTGCTCCACTACATTGCCAAGGGTCCGCGCTCTTAATTCTTCCGTTTCCGCTTTACTGGGATCTTGAATTTTTGATATGTTTCCTGTATCGTCCAGCATGCCGCCGCTTCCCGTCAAATCAATAACTTCTTTCCCTGGATTGTCAAAAAACAATTCTCCGGTTTTTATATCAGCATTAACAAAAGCAGCTTGAAGAGACTGTGCTACTTCTCTAAATTTAGCCTGATCCAACACTGCCATGGAAAACAACATGACAAAAAATGTTAAAAGCAATGTAACCAGATCACTATAGGTTGTCAACCAGTTTTCTTCGTCTCCGCCGCTGGGAGTAATTCTTCTGGACATTTTTCACCTCACGCAGGATTATAGTTTTCTGATTCTTGTGTTTCCCCTGGTTTTTCATTTCTGCTATTAAGCATATGTTTCTGCACAGGGGACAGGAATGTGCTCAACTTCTGTTCCAGAATCCTGGGATTCTCTCCTGCCTGTATTGATAAAATCCCCTCAATTATCATTTCTTTTTCCTGTATTTCTTCATTGCTCTTTATTTCAAGCTTGCTTGCAATAGGCTTGCAAATAAAGTTTGCCAGAATAACTCCATAGAAAGTTGTAACCAGTGCAACTGCCATCGACGGGCCAATGCTTTCAGGAGTTTCCAGGGATTGCAGCAACTGTATAAGTCCAATAAGTGTTCCGATCATACCCCATGCAGGAAATACCGCCGCCATAAATTTGAAAAGTCCCTGACCTTTATCATGCCTCATTTTCATGTTATCGATTTCCAGTTCCATTGATTTTCGGATTACATCGGGGTCGATACCGTCCACGATGAGTTGAAGGTATTGCTTTATGTAGTCATCGTCTATATCTTCAAGATCCGCTTCCAATGCAAGCAACCCTTCTTTTCGAGCTTTTTGTGAAAGGTCTATCAGCATTGAAATAGTGTCAATTGGGGTGGTTTTCTTTTCTGTGAAAACCTTTGCGGCCACTTTCATTATTTTTGTGAATTCCTGAAGCCTATAGCTGATAAGGGTGGAAGCGATTCCGCCGCCAACGGTTATCATGAGTGATTGCAGATGGAGAAATGCCTGGGGAGCAGCTCCCTGGGCAATTGGAATAACTATAAAGACTATGCCTGCAATAATACCTGCTAATGTCATTATATCCATAAGATAATCTCCTAATTTTTCTTGGTAACAACCTTATTTTAAATCAAAATATATAAAAAGCCAATTACATGTCGAAACACATACCATGAAATTTATCGAATATGCGTTTTTCCCTGCAAAAGCAAAAAACTTTTAATAAAATCAAATTGTCATTTTAAATATTCCATCATTTACTTAATCGGTAAATTTGTAAAAAATAATTATATCCAAGATGAAAAAAGTATTAATAATTTACCAGGCAGAAGGTGTGTAAGTGAAGAAAAAGTAGTATAATTTACTTGCAGGTTATTTCTTTAACTCAATATGTAATGTTCGGACAATAATCACAATATGAAAGGGCGGATAAGATGAAAGCACAGTATTCAGAAGATGGTGGATACCGTTATAAAAGAAATGGGCAAAATCGATATTCTGGTGAATAATGCAGGCTGCAACATAAGGAAACCTGCAGTGGATATTACATGGGATGAGTGGAATACAGTGCTTGATACAAACCTCCGGGGCACATTTTTTGTGTCCCAGGCTGTGGCGAAGCATATGATACCAAGAAAATACGGCAGGATTATAAATATAGGTTCTGTTACGAGCGTTTTTGGGTATGCAGGAATTACTCCCTACTGTGCAAGCCGCGGTGGAGTAAAGCAGCTTACCATGAGCCTTGCAGATGACTGGGGTGCTTATGGAATAACTGTCAACTGCCTTGCTCCGGGATGGTTCAAAACCGAGCAAAACAAAGTATTGTACGAGGACAAGGAATGGGTTGAGTACATTTGCGACAGGATTCCCCTGAAGCGCCCCGGCCAGCCGGATGACCTTGATGGAGCGATTGTATTTTTGGCATCCGATGAAAGCAAATATATTACGGGGCAAACATTGCTGGTTGACGGAGGAATTTCCACCGGCGCAACCAGGGCTACAAGCAAGGCAGCCGGAAGAGCAAAAAAATAAGCTGCGAAAAATAGAAACTAACGGCAAAAAAACTGCCGGTAAAAAGCAAGAAATAAAGAACAGCATATAAAAGGCAAACTGCAATGAGAGGCAGGCAAAGCCTTAAGGCGGAGAACAAAGTCAGGTAAAGACGCAATTAGAGAAGAACGTACAGCTGCAAAGCAGAGGAACAGGCGGTAAACGCCTTGGAATCCGGAAATTTCAGCGAATCCTTCAGGAGGTTTCACTCAAATTTTCTGATAACAAGGCATTTAAGCTGCCTGTTTTTTTGTGGCTTTATTGGTTTTTGTAACGACTGCCTGAAAAATTAAGCAGGTAAATTTTAACGGCAACCAGTAATACAGGCAGAATGGCACTTCCATAAATTATGCATTGAATTGTACTTTGTTTATATATTACGCTGAATCTATACGCATATGTTTACATAAACGGGGGGTCAAAATGAGAAAAAGAATCAGCGTCTTTTTAATCTTGCTTTTTTTATGCATAATTCATACCAATAATATTGCAAATGCAAGTCTTTTGAGTGATGGCGGAAGGTTTAACATGACATATGTGTATTTTGGAGAAACAAGCCGCTATACTGAACTTGTGGATAACACAAAAGGTTCAGTGGACCTTGTAGCTATCAGTTTTTTTGACATAGATGAAAACGGAGAATTGGTTTTAACTGACAAGTACAGTCACTCATTTATCCAGGATATGCACCAAAGAGGCATCAAGGTGGTTCCTTTTTTAAGCAACCACTGGAATATCAGTGCCGGCAGGAAAGCTCTTGAGAACAGGCATAAGCTGGCGGGGGATGTGGTTTCGGCAATTGAATTATTTGGCCTTGACGGTGTGAATGTTGACATTGAAGGATTAAATGAACTTGACAGGGAGAATTATGTTGACTTTGTAAGACTTGTGAGAGAAAAAATTAACCCGGATAAACTGCTGTCAGTTGCAGTTGCAGCCAATCCCTTCTATATAGATAATCTCTGGCAGGGGTCCTATGATTATGTCAAGCTGGCGGGATACAGTGATTTTTTTGTGGTTATGACATATGACGAAAGCTGGCAGGGAAGCATGCCGGGACCTGTAGCCAGTTCCACATTTTTGGAAAGATCAATCAATTATGCACTTGAAAGGGTACCAAAGGAAAAAATCCTGCTTGGGATTCCGTTTTACGGGCGTTACTGGAAGAATGGTTCAAGTTATGGAGGCTATGGAATAGGTCTTGATGATATTGAAATCCTGAAAAACAGGTATGAGTCAACAGAGTACTTTGATGAAACCAGCAAGTCTCCTTGCCTTATTGTCA
>DUMO01000058.1 GCA_012839865.1 Clostridiaceae bacterium | reverse complement strand
GCCGGCTGGGGGAGGAGTCTTCTTTGTACCAAACAATACTTGACTACTATGAAAAATTAGCCCTGGGTTAAAATAACGGAATCCGATGATTACCATTTTGCTTATTGGATGAGAAACGGGGAGGTTGCCTCCCCGTTTTCATGGATAGCTTGAATGAATGTCTGCAAAAAAAACAGACTATTTTTTGAAAGACAATTTGTTGATTTTGCAAACGAAAGTGCAGTAAATCTCAGTTTTTATTGGCCAGTTTCAGACCTGTCTCATATGCACTTATAATTCTATCCATCAGCTCGTCAAATTCCTCGTCCACCTGGCAAAGCTCAGGCTTTGATTCGTAATATTCGACGGATTGTTTTATACCTTCTGAAAATGGTACCGTTGCGACAAAGTCAGGTACAAATCTTTTTATCTTGCTGTTGTTAAATACAACGCTTTCAGATTTATCACCCAAAAGGTTGCCCTTCAGATCAGGTGCAAAGGCTGATATAAAATCGGACGGAATATGTATTATATCGGGTTTCACACCTGCAGCTTTCCCTATAACATCAGTTATTTGATTCCAGTTCAGAACCTCATCGGAAGTTATATGAAAAGCATGCCCGACAGCCTGTACATTGCCTATTAAGCCGACAAACCCTTTGGCAAAATCCGTATTGTGGGTTATGGTCCAAAGAGAGGTACCATCACCGGGAACTATTATCTTTTTTCCCCTGCGCATGCGGTCAATCAAAGTCCAGCGTGACTTGCGGCTGTTTAAAATATGGGGTATGCTGGTGACTCCATAAGTCAGGGAAGGCCGCACAATCGTTACAGGAAAGCTGTTTTCCCTGAATTCTTTCATTAGCAGCTCCTCACAGGCAATTTTGTCCTGGGCATATTGCCAGTAGGGATTGTAAAGAGGTGTGGACTCATCAATATAATAATGGTTTACCGGCCTTTTGTAGCAAGCTGCGGAGCTTATGAAAATGTACTGGTCTGTCCTGCCTTTGAAAAGCCTGATATCAGTTTTGACATGCTCCGGCTGATATGCAATCCAATCCACAACCACATCAAACCGGGTATTTTTGATAAGGCTCTCCACATTTTGCTCATTGCGGATATCAGCTATTATTGCTTTTGCACCGGCTGGAAAAAACTCGCTGTTATTGCCGCGGTTCAAAAGATACAGATCAAATCCCTTTTTCAATGCCAATTCAGACACAGCACTGCTTATTACTCCCGTTCCTCCTATAAAGAGAACCTTCAATATAATCATCCTTCCATATGGTGATTTATAATATAAAAAATTGCATTGCGCACCTTTTTCTATTATAGCCAAATCATTGCAGAGTGTGAAGGGTTGAAGAATGTTAGAGTAATACATAGAAAACGATTACCACAGAACAGGGCAGGACAGGGGACGGTTCTGTGTCCTGCCAGCGTAAGACACAGAACCGTCCCCTGTCCTATTTCCTTGCCTTATCCTGGTGCAGGACACGGAACCGTCCCCTGCCCTGCCCTGTCATATCTTTTGTCTTATATTTAGTTGTAGCATTATTAAAATAAATATGTTATACTTTTTAATATAGTAAACGGTTACTTGATAATATTAATCAGTACGTTATTGTTTGATAGGAGGATGTTTATGAGTAAAATAATGGAAACCAAGGCAGGAAAACTGCTGGTTAAAGTTTATGACAGCCGTCAGTCAATGGGAGCGGCAGCTGCAAAGGAAGTAGCAGAAAAAATTCGCGAGCTGCTCAAAGACAGGAAGGATATCAATGTGCTTTTTGCAGCAGCACCTTCACAAAATGAGTTTTTGGCAACTCTTGTGGAAGATGCAAGTATTGAATGGAATCGCATTAATGCATTTCATCTGGATGAATATGTCGGTATTGACAAAGATGCTCCCCAGGGGTTTGTAAACTTCCTGAAAGCACGCATTTTTGATAAAGTTCCTTTCAAGTCTGTAAATACCCTTAATGCAAACGCTGCAAGTCCTGAAGAAGAATGCAAAAGGTATCAAAAGTTGTTGGAGGAGAATCCGATTGATATAGCTTGTATTGGTATCGGTGAAAATGGACATATTGCTTTCAACGATCCTCATGTGGCTTTCTTTGATGATGCAAAACTTGTAAAAATAGTAGACCTTGATCAAAAGTGCAGACAGCAGCAGGTAAACGACGGTTGCTTCGCAAAAATTGATGACGTACCGACCAATGCATTTACATTAACGGTACCTGCCATTACAAACAGCAAATATATTTACTGTATAGTTCCTGCCAAAACCAAGGCGGAAGCTGTATTTAATACAGTAAAGGGCGAAATCAGGGAAAGAGTTCCTGCTTCAATCCTGAGACTGCATTCCAATGCGGTTCTTTATACAGACAAGGATAGCGCATCTTTAATTCTGTAATATACAGCACATAATATCTTGCAATAAGGCATCCCTTGCGGGGCATGCCAGGTTCCAATGAAAATTTCAATTTCACAGCAGACGGTACAGCCAAAAAGCTTACCGTCTGTTTTTTTTGGTTATGTAAACTCCCTTCCAGGATTAATAAAGCTGCCTTTTAACCGCATTGTTCATGAAAATTCAGAGAAGTCCGTATTGTAGAAGGACAATTCTACTTTGGCGCAAATTAAATAAAATTTAAAAATTGTTTTATGAAAACCCCTTAATTCATTCCCAAAACCATTACCCAAAGCATATTATGTAGCACTCAGAAAAATTTTAAGGGTGATGCTATGAGCAGATTAAGAGTCGGAGATATAGTTGCAAGAAAGTCACATGGGAATGACCTTTTATTTAAAATTATAGGGTTTTCGCATGACAGGGGAGAGCGTTCGTGTGTCTTGCGGGGTATCACACAAAGACTTATTGCTGATTCAAGAGAGGAAGACCTTATCAAAGTGGATCCATTGGTGGCGCAAATAAACAAAGCCCGCACATTGGGGAATATAAGGTCACATGAAACAAGACAGCTGAGAAATTTTATAAGGGAACGCCTGCGCAACCGCCCGGGAAAAATTCTTCATATAGATTCAGATGAAGACTATCTTAAGGATTGTCTGAAGTTCTATAAAAAAGCAGGGTTGAATCCTGTAGGATTTTTTGCGGAAGCGGATCAGCAGCCAAGGCATATTAAGAGACTTCTCGTCAAAAACAGGCCTGACATATTGATAGTAACCGGTCATGATGGTATCAAGAAAAATGCGGATAAGTACAAATTGGAGAGTTACAGATTTTCAAAGTTTTACATTGAATCTGTAAAACAAGCCCGCGAGTTTGAAGAAGACAAAGAAAAACTGTGTGTCTTTGCCGGAGCCTGCCAGTCCTTTTTTGAAGAGATAATGAAAGCAGGGGCAAATTTTGCAAGCTCGCCCGGAAGGGTGTTGATTAATTCGCTTGATCCAAGCATAGTTGGCAAAAAAGTAGCATTAACCAGTAACAATGTTTATGTTACTCCTGAACAGATATCCATGCTTACTGTTTCAGGTGCAGCAGGTATAGGCGGAATAAATACCCGGGGCAAGCTGGAGTTGTAAAACGGTCTATTGCGGTAATTTCAGCTGCAAGTTATGCATCTGTAGCTTGCAGCATTCATTTATATAGGAGCATTCCTTAGTGTAAACATATTTTTACTTGTTCAAGTATGAGAACCACATCAAAAAGCAAAGTAATTTTTCATGGAATTAAAGATCAGTTTATCTTTTTAAAGCTGATTGAACCTCTCTTCCAAACTCCCATGTTATATCAAAAACATAAAATAACCACATATATACTGTAAATAAACCTCATTGTCAACAAAATGATATGGCTTTATAATCAAGGCAAATAAATAGTATTACTAAAATTTATTCCCTTTTACGCTCACGCATACTGAATTTTTCAGGTAAGGATCTATTTAGATGGTTTCTTGTACCATGGGAAAGGAGATTATGATGTCTCGAATAATTCATATGAAAAAAAACAAAAACTTGCTGGAACTGACAATAGAATATCCGGAGCAGACCAATGAAATAATGCTTGAGATTAGAAGCAGTCGCAATAGAAATATCAGCCGATTTAGTGATGTCTCACCAAATAAGCCGGATAAGTTGACGGATACAGTCAGACAGCAATATGAAAGCGAAATTTATTTTCCGGTTGTGGATGTTGGGATTAAGCCCCTCTTAACGGCGAAGGTTTTATTTAGCGCAGAAAATAATTATACCGAGTCTGAGTTTTCTTTTAATGGCAGCCTTTGGCCTGATTTCAGCAGAACAGGGCCAATGGTGGAAATTCCGTCATATAAACTGCTTGAATGGGAAAATATTTTGTTTTTAAAAAATAAAAATATAAAATTAAAGGATTTTTATCTTTGCTTGCGTATTCCGGTTCCACTCTATCTGACACGCAGGATTACAGCAGAAATTTCGCTGCTTTCAACAAGTTGGGAAGGTGAAGTTGCCGCTTATTACAAAGCAGGGCAGGATTACAGGTATATCGGAACTGCATGTATCAAGGAAGAATCGGAACAGCAGAAGACAAAAGTTTACGGGACATCGGACTTTGCTCATGAACGCTTGAATTTTGCCGTGAAGGAGAGCATCAGGTATATTCTCAACAGTAAAATAGAGTCTGTAAACAGTCCCTTAAATGGAGGCTTCTACCTTTTCTATGACCTGGATGCACGAACTTACCGCCTACCTGGCTGGCTATGGGGTTGGGGACCTGTTATACGCGCTTTACTGGAGGCTTCAGATTTACCTCAAATTACAGAAATCTATTCAAAGAATATATTGATCAAAACCGCGTACAAAGCCGGACTTACCTCCCTGATAGGTATTGTGCACAAACCCGGAGATGAAATTGATGGGCTTAGCACAGCACGTTGGGATCCAAATCCTTCCATGCCTGCGGGTAACCGCTTAAGGGTTAATTCTGCAGCTGACTCAGGGTATCTGTGTGGATTTGCATGGTGCGATCTTTACAAAAAAACAGGAGATAAACGATTTTTGGATGCCGCACTTTTATTTGCAAAAACTACAAAACGTTTGATGGAAAAAGATCCGGTACCTCCACAGGATTATTGGCCTGAAGAAGGAGAATGGTCCAAGCATACACTGGATGAATCAGGCTTTGGTGTGAAAGCATTTGATGAACTTTATCATCTTACAGGTGATGAAAGTTATCGTGAATTAGGTATACGTTATATGGAAAATCACTTGCGCAAATTTCAGCGCAGTGATGGTTTATGGGAGCGTGCTTATTATCGGGCAGTAGATTACGCCGATAAATGTATTTATATGACACGGGGACTTGGTTGGGCAATGGAGGGATTACTCTGCACATACAACCTCAGTAATGATCCCCGCTATCTCAATCTTGCCTGTGACATGGCAAGCTGCCTGATAAAGGCTCAGAATCCTGACGGTTCTTGGAATTATCAATTTAATAAAACTCCCGAACAGGCTGGGTTCGATGATAAGGGAACACCATTGTGGTCCATGCTTTTATACCGCCTGTACAAATATACAAAAGACAAGTCACATTTAGATGCTGCACAAAAAGCATTGACCTGGTGTATGGAAAATCAGATAGAAAAAGGAGATCCTGAAGCTATTGGAGGAATCGCCGGTGCCAATCCGCAATCAGCGGTTGTTTACAGACCCTGGTTCAATATTTCCTGCCTGTATTCTTCCGCATTTTTTGTCCTTGCAATCCTTGAAGAGATTAAAATGAATGAAAAGCAGATGCCAATGTAATTTGATGGGAGGAACGAAATAATTTATCATGTCAATTTTAGGGTTGCCGTTGTAAACCACTGAATTTAATAAAGGAAGAATGGTAATTATGAATATTATGAAAAATGTTGTAAAAGAATTTCAAAAACCTAATGTTATTATTGTACTTACGGACGATCAAGGATATGGAGATCTTGGCTGTACTGGCAACCCTATTCTAAAGACTCCCCGGATTGATAAGCTTTTTGAAGAAAGTATCCGCTTTACGGATTTTCATGTTGCCCCCATGTGTACTCCGACAAGGGGGCAGCTTATGACTGGCATGGATGCCCTCTCAAATGGAGCATACCATGTATGTAGTGGCCGGACTTTTGTGCGAAAGGATATAATGACTATGGCAGAATATTTTTCTTCAAATGGATATCGAACTGGACATTTTGGAAAATGGCACCTGGGAGACAATTACCCGTATCGTCCACAGGACAGAGGCTTCCAGGAAACTCTCTGCCATAACGGAGGAATGATTGGAGCTGCTTCGGATTATTGGAATAACGACTATTTCGATGACTGGTATGTGCATAATGGGGAGAAAAAACAGTATAAAGGCTATTGTACCGACATATGGTTTGGTGAGGCAATGAAATGGATAAGAAAATGTGCCGGTGAAGGTGTCCCGTTTTTTGCATATATTTGCCCGAATGCTCCCCATGTACCTTTGTTTGTCCCCGAAAGCTACCGAAGACCGTACCTGGAACAAGGTTTAGATGAAAATTTGGGAAGGTACTTTGGCATGATAGCAAATATCGATGAAAATATTGGGAAATTGGATGATATGTTATCTGAAACAGGACTTGCCGGAAATACGATTTTTATATTTTTATCCGACAATGGAGGAAAAACAGCAGTTGATTTTTATAATGCAGGAATGCGGGGCAAAAAATGTAGTTTGTATGAAGGCGGGCACAGGGTGCCTTGCTTTGTTCGCTGGCCTGACGGCAATCTTAGAAATCCCTGTGATATTGATGAGTTGACCCATGTACAAGATTTGCTCCCAACCCTTATTGATTTTTGCGACTTACAGGGGTTACCGGAAGATGTGAATTTTGACGGAATCAGTCTTGAAGGACTGCTTCGGGGCAATACTGACAGATTGCCTGAGCGAACCTTGGTTATTCAATATAGCTATCTTCCTCACGACATGGATCCGGAAAAATGGGATTCTTGCGTTTTGAGGGGCAAATGGAGACTTATTGGAGGGACAGAGCTTTACAATGTGGGTAATGATATCGGACAAGAAAACAACATTGCCGGCCAGAACCCTGAAATTGTTGATATTCTCAGGAGAGATTATGAAAAATGGTGGGACAGGGTATCGCCGCTAATAAGGGATTTTAGTTATATCAGTATTGGGAACAATGTTGGTGAAGAAATTTGTTTATCTTCAATTGACTGGTTGTATGCCCACGCATCTGTACAGTCGGCTCATATCCGGAAAGGTGTAAAGGATAATGGCCCTTGGAATATATATATTGAACAAAACGGTATTTATAGAATAGAATTAAGGCGCTGGCCCAAAGAAGCCAATGTTGAAATGAGCAACGGAGTTCCCCCCTATCGAGGGGAGGATGGAATTTATCCTGAAGGCAAGGCGCTTCCTGTCAGCAAAGTACGTCTGTCGATACAAGATTTTGTCGATGAACAACCTGTTCAAGAAGAAGACACTGCAATAGTATTTTATGCTCCTTTAAAGCGTGGAAAAACAAAAATGACCACCTGGCTTTTTGACAGTGAAGGGGAACTTTTGTGCGGAGCATATTATACATATGTTACCTTGATCGACAAGAAGGAGAGAAGCTGATTATGCAGCAAAAACCCAACGTAATAATCATTATGGCTGACCAGCTTCGATATGACGCAATAGGACCATATACACCAAATATAAATTTCTTGGCAGAAGAAAGTGTAATTTTTACAAGAGCATATTGTTCATCTCCCTTATGCATACCTGCAAGAGGTTCTTTTTTCACCGGACTTTATCCTAATATCAGCGGTTGTATAATAAATGGGTTTGAAGAAACAGATATTCAACAACGATACATAAAGAATTCAATCCCGAACCTTTATACTGTTCTGGAAAAGACATGGAATAGCTGGCACATTGGCAAACAGCATTTTTGCACCCAGGACAAGATTGATGAGAATCCTTATACCAGAACAAAATGGATAAGACATAAGAAGGAGTACTTTGAATTTCTTGAAGCAAATAAAAAAAATCCTCCAGGTGGGGCAGGATATAGAGCGTATGTACCTGAAATGGCTTCGGGCAAGATAACCAGGGTGAAAGAATATTCCAAACCTGCAATAGGACGATATGAGGATGGAGAAGAATATTTTACGGATATTTATTTCACAAATAAAATAATTGAAGCAATCAGAAACAGGGACACCCTAAAACCTTTATTGATAAATGCCATGTTTCATGCACCACATCCACCTTTTCAAATTCCTGAGCCTTGGTATTCGAAAGTCAAGGAAGTAGATTTACCGAAAAATGTAGCAAAATGGAGCATAGGCCAATCACCGTTGCAATTATATAATTTATCAGGATTTATTGGCAGTCATTACTCCTATGATGAATGGAAAGAGATATGGAAGGTCTATTTAGGATTGGTATCTTTGCTTGACGACTGTATAGGGAAGATTATAGATGAGCTGAAAAGGCAAAATTTATATGAAAATTCTCTTATAATTTTTACAAGTGACCATGGCGAAATGCTTGGCTCACATCGGTTATGGCAGAAAATGTGCATGTATGAAGAGGCTGTACGAACACCATTGTTTATTAAATTTCCTAAAAGTTTTTTGACGAAAGTTAATGAAGTGAATGAGCTTGTGAGCTCTATCGATATTTTTCCTACAATATGTGATTTTCTTGGAATTAAACTTGAGCATACAGTTTCAGGTACATCATTGATGCCTGTGGTAAACGGGGAAAAGCTAAACAGAAATAAAATTTTTATTCAATTTGACGGCAATGGTGCCAGAGGCAATTTTCAACGTTGCGTAATTGAAGATCAATATAAGCTGATTGTAGATATATTTAAGGATGAGAGATTTATTGAATTATATGATGTTTTGAATGATGAACAAGAATCTTATAATCTTTCGCTGGATAAGAAGTACAAACCTCTTATCGAAAAGCTCTTAAACAGCTTGAGATTGCACACGAACGAAACTGGTGATTTATTGAAGTTACCACTTAATATATATGAAAAATTTAGAAAGGAGAATATCAATGAAAAAACGTTTCCTGGTTATGGTTGGAATTGTTGTTTTATGCTGCTTGCTATTGGCAGTGGTTTCAGCATGTACACCACAAACCGCAGGTACTATTGGTTCTGAGTCAGAGTCCGTAAAAAAGACTGACATTTTGCTTTGGACAGCACAACGGGCTGATATTGTTTTTCGGGAAAAAAAGCTTGCTGAGTTTAATAATGCAAACCCCGACTTAAACGTAAAAATGGAAGCATATACAGAAGATTATGCAACAACCCTTGAGCTTGCTATAGCAAGTGAACAAGCACCTGATATATTTCAAGTAATTAACAATGCCAGATATTATGTAGATCGCAACATGCTGCAGCCTATTGACAAATATGTAACAAAGGATTTTGAGCAGCGGTATGGGAGCCTTTTTAAGATTGATGAAGTTAACACAGTAGATGGTAAACTCTATACGCTTGCCGAACGCGGCATTACATTTCGTTTGATATACAACAAGGATATCTTTGAAAAGGTTGGCTTAAAGGAACCTCCCAAAACCATTGAGCAAATGTATGAGTATGCGAAAAAGATTACAGAATGGGGGAAAAAAGATGGCATTTATGGTTATGCCATGCCGTTGAAAACTACATCTTCGGTAGGGGAAAGAATTATTGACCAGCTTGCTTATCGTAACGGGTTTTCCTTTTATGATTATAAAACAGGCAAGTATGACTTTACGGTAATGAAACCTATTGTGAACATCCATCGCAAAATGTTCGAAGAAGGTATAATGTTCCCCGGGGTTGAAGGACTTACTATTGATCCTTTGCGTACACAATTTGCTGCAGGTAAAATAGGAATGTATATTAACGGAAACTGGGAGATAGCAATTTTTGCAAAAGACGGTCAATTCCCTGCACAATGCAACTGGGGAGCAGCTCCGCTTCCGGGTATCGATACTGAAAACCCGAGTGGGAAGACTGATATTAAAAATGCAGGCAAGTCATTTGGTATCTCAATAACATGCAAACACCCTGATCTTGCATGGAGATATATGGATTATTTATTAAGTGATGAATACCTTGCGCAATATCAGGAAGAAGGTTATGGAACGATTATTGTTCCTTCTGCGGTAAAGATTGCGAAAACCCGCGGTTTGCCTGGAGAAGAAGATTTTGCAATGAAGGAATCTCTTGATATGATCTGGCCTGTAAGGCCTGATACTGCAGGACTGCAATTTGAAGGTAAAAATGCTTATGATACTTATGCTGCAATAATATTGGGTGCTGTAGATGTGGATGAAGCATTGAATGATTTGACACAGCGTTACAATAAGGGGCTTGATGAATGTGAAAGAGCCGGTACGGTAAAAAGAGTTATCATCCCTGGTTTTGATCCAACAAATTAATATAAAAACCGGGTATTTTAGCCTTTTTTAAACTTACTGGTATTAATCCGACAAAATAGTACTGAATCTTTAGGGCAAGCAGGAAGGGGACGGATGAAAATTGAGAAGCCGTATAAAAAGATCTATTAAACACAACATATCAACTTATTTAATGATCATGCCCTGCATTATTCTATTGATAGTTTTCGTTATTTATCCGCTATGTTGGGTGTTGCGTTATGTATTTTACAGTTATGATGGACTTCATCCGGAAAAATTTATAGGTATTGATAATTTCATCCGTCTTTTTTCCCGCGATCGTGATTATTGGAAATCAGTATATAACACTTTTGTGTATGCATTTGGAAAACTTATTGTTACAGTGCCATTGTCTTTTTTTCTTGCTGTTCTTTTAAACTCCAAAATTAAATTTAAGGATATATTCCGGGCAATAATATTTATGCCTACCATCATTAGCACTGCGGTAATGAGTCTTGTGTTTTACTTTATGTTCAATTCATACAATGGAATAGTAAATCAGGTATTAATTAAGTATTCTCTTATTGACACACCTATAAACTGGTTTGGAAGAGATCTGGCAATGGTGACTGCAGTTATTGTGGCAGCATGGGGAGCAATAGGCAACTATATGATATATTTTCTCGCGGGTCTTCAAACGGTTCCGGAAGAAATGTATGAATCAGCCAAAATTGATGGCGCAAGCTATATGCAAATGTTAACATTTATTACAATACCGTTGATGGGACCGGTATTGCAAGTTGTTTTGATGCTTGCCATAATAGTTTCATTAAAAGGCTTCCAAAGCATTATGGTGTTGACGGGCGGCGGGCCGGCAGGAGCAACTGATGTAATGTACCTTTATGTATACAGGTCTTTTTTTCCGTCACAAGGAGAGATGTCTTTTGCTCCACAATATGGCTATGGCTCAGCTGCAGCTGTGGTAACTGCATTAATTACAGGTATTATCACTATCATTTACCTTAGAATTTCAAAAAGCCATTTTAATAAATATTAATCATAGGAGTGAGTTATGAAAGAACCCTTGAAAAACTTATTACATATCTTGCTTGATGCAATAAAGTATATTTTTATAATCAGCTTTTGCATAATTATAATTTATCCTCTTTTATATGCTGTTCTTGGGTCATTCAAGTCCAACTATGATGTTATGCTTGGAGGAAGACTGTTGCCTGAGCAGTGGATGTTTTACAACTATGTTGAGGCATGGCAGCAATTTGATTTTCTCCTTTATACCAGGAACAGTATTCTTCTGGGAGCAGGGGTGGCATTAATTTCACTCTTTGTAAGTTCAATGGCTGGTTATTGCATTTCACGGAGAGAATTTTGGGGCAGAAAACTACTGAAAAAGACCATACTTGCGACAATGTTCATATCAATCGGTACAGTTACACTTCGCCCTATTTATCTATTAATGGTTAAGGTGAAACTTCACAATTCACTTTGGCCAGTTGTTTTAATTATAGTCAGTGCTAATATGGGAACTTATATTTTTCTCATCTCAAGGTTTATTAATACAGTGCCAAGGGAACTGGATGAAGCAGCTACTATTGATGGTGCAAAACCTTTTAGAATTTATTATCAAATAATTATTCCACTGATTCGCCCTATACTGGGGGTTGTTGGTTTATTTAGCTTTCGGGCTGCCTGGAATGACTATATAAATGCGAATGTTTTTACAATGAGTAAACCTTATCTTCGTCCTTTAACTGTAGGTGTTGTCTCATTACGGTATGGAGTAATGGCAGCAGCCCAATGGCACATTATGCTGGCAGGGGCATCAATGTCCATTATACCCATGCTGATTGTCTATGCCTTTACCAATAAAACTTTTATTGCCGGGCTTTCTGAAGGTGCTGTCAAGGGATGACAAACATTTTTCCTGATGGAAGGAACTATTGGAGCTTTTATCTTTCTGAAAGCGACATTAAGGAATGATGGCTAGTTGTGAAAAAAATACACAGAGGGGAGAACCGAATTAAAATGAAATTATCTTTTTCTACCCTTGGCTGTCCTGATTGGGAATGGGAAAAAATTATTAATGAAGCATACAGACTTGGTTATGACGGCATTGAGGTAAGAGGAGTGGCAGGAGAGCTTTTTATACCAAATATTCCTCAGTTTCAACTTCAAAATATTGAATTAACTTTAAGGCGTCTGGAAGAAAAAAACCTTAAAATTATATGTTTTGGTACTTCATGCAAATTTCACAGTTCAGTTTTTTTCAATGAGAGTATCTCCGAGGGGAAAAAAACGATAGATATTGCCTCAAAGGCACAAGTGCCTTATATAAGAGTGTTTGGAGATAAAATTCCCTCCGAAGTTAATAGGAACGAGGTTTTTTTGATGGTTGCATCAGGTATCGAAGAGTTGGTTCAATATGGCATCAAAAAAAATGTTAAGGTATTGCTTGAGGTACATGGCGATTTTAATACCGTAGAAACCCTCAGCCCGGTTTTGTCAAGAATTAAAGGAAGCAAACCCGGTTTAATATGGGATATTGCACATTCAGACAAGGTCTATGGTGACAAATTTGAGATTTTTTACGATGCGCTGAAACCATATATTATCCACGTGCATATCAAGGACCACATAAGGAATGAGGGTTTTGCCTTGTGCGAAGTTGGAAAAGGAGATATCCCCATAGAAAGAATAATTAAAAAGTTGAAAAAAGAACGTTACAAAGGTTATTTGTCCCTTGAATGGGAAAAGAAATGGCATCCTGATTTGGTTGATGCCGGCATTGTTTTCCCCGAATATGTTAAATTTATGAAAAAACTTATTGCATCTTAAGTTTGAGATATTAAAAAAGTACATTAAATTATTAAATAACAAGTTTGCTGCTGCAATTAAAAGATTAATTAAGGCCATTGATTGAATATTAACTTGGAAAATGCTTACCTTCAAATTATTTTCTGATTTAATTTGGAAGTAAGTATTTTTTACTGTATAATTAAGTTATAATTTTATAGAGCTTATAAATTTATCAGAAAACAAGCAATTTACCACGGAGGTGTTTTATGCTGAAAATGATTTATCTGGGCGGCAAAAGTTCAAGAATGCCGGCCGACGGACCTTTTATAGATGCTCTCAGAGAATTGGGAGAGTTGACGCTGATACCTGATGCCACCCATATTTCCGAAAGTGAAAGAGCTGAAATGATTCGTCAAAATGACATAGTACTGACAATGTGGGGTGCTCTGCCGGTTCCTGAAGAAATTGCAGATAATCCGGGCAGGTTGAGATATTGCTGTCATATTACCGGAGAGTTGAGAAGATATATTCCAAAGAAAATTATAGAATCGGAAAATATTTATGTTACAAACTGGGGGGACGCTCCTGCCAATAATGTGGCTGAGGGGGCTGTAAGCCTGCTCTTGGCGGTGTTAAAGGATCTACATATGAGAGTTGCGAATGTCAGAAGGGATGAATGGGGAGATTCAGATCCAAGGTACGCTTCAGGAACCCTGGAAGGACTCAATGTAGGGTTATACGGTTTTGGTGTAATTGGACGGCGTTTTGCTGAAATTCTTCATGTATTCGGTGCAAAACAATATGTATTTGATCCATATGTAAAAGAACTGCCTGACTATTGCACAAAGGTGGAAACCCTGAGGGAGCTTTTTGAAAAGTCGGAAGCAATAGCGATACACGCAGGGCTGAGTGATGAAACAAGGGGTAGTGTAAATGCGGAGCTCCTTGCATTGCTTCCTGACAACGGTATCATTATCAATACAGCCAGGGGAGATATTATAGACCAGGACGCTTTGTTTGCAGAGCTTGAGAAAGGAAGGCTCAGAGCCGGACTGGACGTGCTTGCTGTAAATGACAGACTGCCTGAGGGACATCCGGCACGGAAGTGGGAAAACCTGATACTGACGTGCCATCAGGTTTCTAAAATAGGATGGCCTGAGAAGCCCTGGGAGCTTAAAAAATATGAAAAGATCTGTTTAGATAATATTAAAAGATTTATCAACGGAGAGCCTCTCAAATTCATCATGGATATAGTACGCTATGAGAGGAGCACATAAAAAAACAGGGCAAATCGAATAACTTGGCGGGAGTTGAACATAATTGCCGATTGCTAAAATAATATCTGAAGTTGCAGGGGCAATGCTGCACTCAATATTATTTAATTATGTGTTTATATTTATTTATGTAATAGTTATTGTGTTTATCAGGAAGCAATATGAAAAATATCTTGAGTTTTACCGGGAGACATCAGGCTATCCTGCAAAGTCCCTTCGCAATATGATAGAGGAAATAATACTGGCAGGACTTGTTGCAGGATTTATTACCAGCCTTGTTGTTGTTTTTACCGGTATTACAATAAGCCTGGAGACCTTTAACTATTTGTTTTTAATAATGGCATTCCTTTTATTTGTCAATATAAGGTATGTATGCTTTTCCTATGCCGGCGGGATATTGGCTGCTTTCAGCCTGGTGTTCAAAAGACCTGATGTTAATATAACATCTGTTTTAATGCTGGTTGCGATATTGCATTTAATAGAGGGAATTCTGATATTAATTAATGCCGGCAAAGATAATGTTCCAATAATAATCAAGAGCAAGGACGGAATTACCGGAGCATTCATTACTCAGCGTTTCTGGCCTATACCGGTTGTTTTGCTTACAATTCTTCAGGAAGGACAGGGACTCGGATTCGTTCAAAATATTGAAGCCGCATGGTGGCCCCTTTTCAGCGAAGGATTAATCAAACAGGCCATGCCGGCTTTAGGATTTGCAAGCCTCCTGGCCATAATAAATTATTCAGAGGTTGCAATAACAAGACCTCCAGAAAGGGTAAGCCGCTCCAATGCAGCATACATACTTGCTTTTAGTTTCGTTATGCTTCTGATTGCAATAGCTTCGGAGAAAATTTTTGCTTTTAAAATATTAGGGGTAATATTTGCAGTAGCGGCGCATGAAATGATAATACTGCATTCAAATCGAAGGGAACAGCAGGGGAAACCACTATTTGAACCGGTGGAAAGAGGCCTTAGAATTTTGGATGTACTGCCATATTCAAATGCAGAAAAAATTGGGCTGAAACGTGGAGACATAATTTTACAAATAAACGGGAAAGACATACAGACCGAAGATGGCGTAAGGGAAGTCCTGAAAAGCTACCCGAATTTTGTATGGATTAATGCAAAAATGTGGGATGGCAGGGAGAAAACCTATGAGTACAGGTTCTTCCCGTCAGGAATCAATAATCTTGGCATAGTAAGCGTACCAAGAGAGAGGGAAGTAACATATAACATAAATTACTTCCAGAATCTCAGCATAATAAGAAACCTTGTGGCACGCTTCAAAGGTTTCAACAGGTCAGCCGGTTGACCTTTGGAGCATGCCACATGCTAATCCCTAAGAATAAACAGAATAATAACCAATATAACAGCAATGATGATTATATCCCTTGAAATAAAGCTGAAACAAAACCGGGATCCGGCATTTTTTTCAGCGTTAAATTTCGCATCATTTGCCGCCCTGGTGTTTGCCTGGGTTTCCGGTTCGGATGGTATGGTTTCTGTCTTGACTTCTTCTTCATGTTGTTTTTCCGTATCTTCATGCAGTCTTCTTGAATTGGCGTATAATGGACCTCTTCTGTATAATATGCCTGGTATCCTGTTCCCCATGTGAATCCTCCTTAAAATTGCAAGACGAATCTAAAATTAATTTAGCCAAAAGGTCAGTCTGTTGTGGATAACTTTGATGCTTACCCATACCAATATATAAAAAAACATGTGGTTTGTTGCATGTTAGGATATAGAATTGCTAAAAAATGTACCGGTCCTGATATATTGGCTTTGAATCACGCATAACGACAGCGATTCACTTTTAGTAAACTTATGAATATACTGTACTGAATAATAAGTTTTGGAGTGAGTTGATTATGATATATATTGTCAGACCGGGTGATACGCTGTTTGCTCTGGCTCGAAGATTCAATACCACAATTGAGAGCATTATGGCTTTGAACAATTTGACTACCGTAAACCTGCTTGTCGGCCAGCGACTTGTAATACCCCTTTATACTGAGGTAGTTGTGAATGTAGACCGGTCAAATGTCAGAACCGGTCCGGGAGTCAATTTCCCTGTAAAAACAGTTATGGTGAGGGGAGCCCGCCTTCCGGTGACCGGTGATGTACAGGGCTGGTACAGGGTGGTGCTTTATGACGAAAGCGATGGATGGATTTCCGCCAATAATGTCATTCGCAATGTATACGGAGGACAAAAGCCGATAGTTGTAAATGTAGGTTTTTACACCCTTGAGGAAGGACCGACTTTACCCTCCTCATTCAATTCCTTTGTTAACAATACGGCGCAAATTTCCCAGTTGCCTCTTTTCATGTGGAGAATAAGCCAGTTCAACCCCACCCTGGTTGAAAAATTCGGTGAGTTTACCGATCAGGAGGTAAGAACACTGGTCGCGATTGCCCATAGAAACAACATAAAGATAATGCCAGTGGTTCACAACCTTTTATACAGGCCGGGCGGAGTTACCCTTGCCAAGGAGATAGTACGGGAACTTGTCAGGGTTCCACAGAACAGAACAGCCTTTGCCTTCAGCCTGGTACGCCTGATAGAGCAATACAATTTTGACGGAGTAAATATTGATATTGAGGACGTGTATATTGAAGACAGTCAAAACCTGTCAGCCCTTTATCTGGAGATTTCCAGGGTATTGAGGAGCAGGGGATACTATTTTTCAGCTTCCGTACCTGCAAGAATAAGTGATGAGCCCTTTAATCCATTTTCCGACCCCTTTGATTATTCAGTGATTGGCCGTGCTGTGGACCAGTTTATTGTAATGCTCTACAATGAATTCGGATGGCCTGGCAGTCCTCCGGGACCTCCTGTTACAATTGGCTGGATGGAAAGGGTTGTAAGGTATACCATGACTAAAATGCCCGCGTGGAAAATTGTTGCAGCGGTATCTGTATTCGGCTTTGACTTCAACCTTGACACGGGAAGGAATACTTATGTGACATATGAGATGGCGGTTAACAGGGCCCGGAACTACGGCAGCGAGATAATATTTGATGAAAAAACTCAAACACCCATGTTTTCATACACCGACAGCGAAGGCAACAGACATGAAGTCTGGTTTGAAGATGCAAGAAGCCTCAAAGCTAAAATAGGCCTTGCATGGAGACTTGGTATAAGAGGGGTGGCCCTTTGGAGGCTCGGGATGGAAGATCCGGGTATATGGACCATGCTTGCAAATGAAGTTGTTGTAAAGAAAGTTTATTAGAAAAGCCCCTTTTGCAAAATTCAAGGGGGTGTCTTCAAGGTTTGAAAACCTTTTAGACAGCCCCCTGTGAGTTCTTACGATGAAAATATTCTCAAACTACCGGATAAATTTTTGCAGCACTGCTTAATATAAAAGGTTCTCTTATATCTTCTTCAATATTATCTGAAGATAATCTGATATCCGCACCCAGGGATCTGAAATCCTTTACAATATCTTCATAACCCCGCTCAATATGCTCAACCCCTGTAATAAATGTGGTCTTTTCAGCTATGAGCCCGGCAAGAATAAGACAGGTACCTGCCCTGATGTCGGATGCGTGGACCCAGGCTCCCGTCAGAGGACTTACTCCGTTTATATAGGCTCCTCCTTTTTGTATTTGTATATCTGCACCCATTCTTCTGAGTTGGACGCAGTGGTGGAATCTTTCAGGGAAGACACTGTCTATTATGTGACTTCTTCCATTTGCTTTAAGCAACAAGGTTGTCAAAGGCTGCTGGAGATCACTTCCAAATACAGGATACATACCAGCCCTTACACGAGTAGGTTTCAAATCTTCCGTACCATAGGCGGTGATGGAGTTGTCGGATTTCTCGATTGCAACTCCTATTTCCGTAAGCTTTTCAATACAGGACTCAAGATGCTCGGGTATTACATCGTTTACTGTAATTTCTCCGCCACATACGCCTGCGCCGATAAGATACGTGCCTGCTATCAGCCTGTCAGGTATTACCTGATGGGTGCACCCCTTTAGAGAATTCACACCTTCTATTCTTATTGTGTCAGTACCGGCACCGAAAATTCTTGCTCCCATTTTATTGAGGAAAATTGCAATATCGACAACTTCAGGATCCCTTGCAGCATTATGAAGAGTAGTTTTTCCAAAGGCGCGAACTGCCGCCATCATAAGATTAATAGTAGCTCCGGATGTTATTACGTCAAAATAAATGTCGGTGCCGACAAGTTTATCAGCCTTTACTACATAATAATCATTAAAAAATTCCACATCTGCGCCAAGGGCTTTAAATCCTTTAATATGCTGGTCTATAGGTCTCGGGCCGATTTTATCGCCCCCGGGGAAACCTACGGTAACCTTGCCAAATTTTGCAATGAGGGAACCTATAAAATAATATGCTGTGCGAAACTCAGCAGATTTAACAGGATTGACAGTTGACGAGTATATTTTTCTTGGGTCGATTATCAAATTGTTTTTTTGCCTGTTGATTATTAATCCGATTTCCTCACCAATTTCAGACATTACTTTTATATCATTAATGTTCGGTATATTTTCCAGTGTTACAGGTTCATCTGCAAGGCAGCTTGCTGCCAGCAATCCAAGAGAACTGTTCTTTGAACCGGGTACCTTGATGGTACCTTTTAATGGAGCAGATTTATTAATTTCCAGCCATCTCATTCGCTAATTCCTGCCTTCTATAAAATTTAAGCTATGTAAGAGTCTTGTTTTCCGCAAATATCAGGTTTTGCTTTGTAAACACTAATATATTATATCCTAATTATTGAATTTTGTTAATGTCTATCCATTTTCCATAAATTTTTTTTAGTCCGGCTATATCGCGGTCTATAAGGCTTTTTATTAATACATCAGCCTTGCCCTGTTGAAAATTTTTATTAAGAGGCAATGTCGTTTATCATATTATTCTTTTGAAGTGCTTTAATAAATACATTCACCACTTCGGGGGAAAACTGTGTTCCTGAATTTTTTAATAATTCTTCGACAGCTTTTTTGCTTCCCAGGGATTTTCTATAAGGACGATCGGAGGTCATTGCATCAAAAGCATCGGCAACTGCCATTATTGATGCCTCAAGAGGAATTCTCCCGCCGTTGATCCGGTTGGGATAACCACTACCGTCATATCTTTCGTGATGGTAAAGTATTATTTCTTTTGCCTGCTTCAAAAAGTCCACTTCTTCCAGGATCCTGTACCCGATTGTAGGATGCTCCTTAATTTGGTCAAACTCGGACTTGGTAAGTTCAGAGGTTTTATTCAAAATAACTTCGGATATACCTATTTTGCCAATATCATGGAGCAGTGCCGCGTATCTTAATATTTCCTGCTGGGCAGGCGAGAGCTTCATTTCCCGGGCAATAAGGGATGCGTATTTCTCAACCCGCCTGGAATGGCCTTCAGTGTACTTGTCTTTGGCCTCAACGGCTGCTATAAGGGCTTGAATGGTTTCAAAGTATACGTTTCGCATATTTATATAAAGCTTGAAAGTATACCTTGCCAGAAGCAGCGGGCTGAAAAAGAGCAAGACTGCAAGGATGCCGAGAGAATGATATGTAATTGTTATGATTATTCCGAGAGCAGCTACGGCAAAAAGGTTTGGCAATGTCCATTTGAAACTTTGCAACCACTGTGATAAATAATACTGCTTTGTCATCAGCTTGAACAATACTGAAAGGATGCCTGAATTAACGGTCAGAAATGTTATTGTCAATAATATAAGAGGTATTACTGCTTTAGCCAGTGATTCAAATGCTTCGTAAATAGTTGTGGCTTGCAGACCCAGGATTTCGCCGCCGGCCCGCATGTAAACCCAACCGGAAATCAAGCAGGATATAATATAGTTGGATGCGTTGAATGCAGTTTTGTAAAAAGGTGTATTGAAAAGATGAATATATCCTTTATCTTTGACATAAAGTATTTTGAACAGTGCGCCTGCGGTTGTTATCCATGCAGCTCCCACAGGACCAAAGGTAAGAATTGAACATAATGTAATAGCAAACCCGACTGATATCCCTTTGTCTTTTTCAAGGGGTAAAGCCAGGGACTCCGCAGTAATGCTTAGCAAAGCCATGAAAAGCATACCCGGGATGTCGTGAAATGTAGTGTTTATTGAGTAATATATCAGTAATGCTGCACCTGTTAAAATTATAAAATATGTATAAATTACCGCTGATTTCTTTGTGTTTTCCATTATAATTCCTCATCTTATCTTTAGTTGTTCCAGCCTGGAATAAATAAAATAACTTTTTATATAGGCCGGATGTTTAACAATTGTTTTGTATACTACATGCTAAAAATTACAGCCAGAAGAACTGAGCTCCGGCTGAAAGAACCATAGCGATTATTGCTCCGAGAGCCTTCAAAACCTTTTTCATTAATATAGCCTCCTTTATTATGCATCTCCACCTATTCCGCTATTTAGGCAGGCTATATTCCGCTTCGCTTATCCGGCCTATATCAAAAATTATTTACCGGTTTTACGGTTCTGTACTGCTTATGTATTTTATTAAATTATCCGGCATTTTACAAGTTTTAAGTAGATTAGCGTTCTCCAATACAACATCAACTAAAATGAATTGCTTTGGCATTTTTTTATTGTAAACATGCTCAACTGCATTTTTCAGTTTAAGCAATATTTAATTTTTCTCCGATACTTTACTTAAAATCCTGTTTACAGAATCCAGTGCAGCTCTTATTATTGCATAATATTCGTCATTTTTTAACAATGAAGCGCCAATCAGCATTTCGTTCTGCTGGCTGTTAATAAAGCAGGTAACAACTATATAAGCGCTCAACTCGTTAATGTTTATTTTTTTAACATCAACTACTGAAAAAACATTCTTCCTGCCTAAAAATGTGTGAATTGCGTCTATTGTTGCCTCAGTAACAATGTGAGGCTTGGCAGCCGCAGAATTAACACCTGTAGCTTTGCCTTCAAACAACTTATCCTTTAATGAAAGTACAACTTTTACTTCCAGATTGAACTCGTCCGCCGTGACCTGGATATTGTTGAGCTTAAGCCGTAAATCATTGCTTTTGGGAGCTTCCAGGCCGTCATCGATTTGAGCAATGCTTATTATCCTATGATCTATCTCCAAATCATAAACAGCTGCCAAAGCCGATTGTATGTCCCTTACAATTTGCTTTGGTGATCTGGTGTAGTTTGCAAGAATGTGCATTTCAATTATTTCATCTTTTTCATTTGTTACAACTCTGGATGAAATAACTCCATTGAGCTTATTAATAAGCCATTCCATTGCGACTGTCTTATCAACCTGGTTTTCAATGTCATCAATCATGTTTAAATTATCCATATAAAATTTAACCTCCTGCGGGCTTAAGTCGCAAGAACCCCGGATATAATCTTATAATAATATTCTACTTAAATGTCAATTTTCCTTTTTTTATTTGCATTATATTGCAAAATATTTTACATTTTTTTTAAGTCAAGAAAAATTTCCCTGTCCGACAAACATTTTTAATTTAATTTTGCATTTTTTACAGAAAAAATGGTATTAAGCCGATTTTGCCACTATTGAACGAGCAATTATCTTAAAATACCTATCCTTTCTGCGTTATTAAATTTTTTCTGTAACCGGTTGGAGTGGTACCGGAAATTTCCTTAAAAACCCTGCCATAATGAGTCAGATTGTCATATCCTACCTTGCAAGCTATCTCTGAAATCGGCAGGGATGTCTCTCTTAACAACTTCTGGGATTCTTTGATTCTTACACTGTTTAAATACTCGGTAAAGGAAAAGCCTGTGACCTGTTTAAACATTTTGCAAAGGTAAAAAGGACTGAAATAAAACTTCTTTGCAAGATTCTCAAGCTTCAACCTATCAGAATAGTTTTGATTTATGAATTGAACTACTTCGTAAATTTTCCCGTGAATGGCACTTGGATGCCTAATATTTGATTCAGTTAAAGGATTCTTGTACCGGTTCATAAAAATTAGCAGTTGGAGCAAAAGAGATTTTATATTGAGCATGGAAAATTGTTCACTGTTTTTGTATTCGGAATGGATTTTATGAAGAATCTGTTCAACTTCATTTTGCTCCATTGCCCCCAAACGGATCAGGTTTATTTCCCGTTTAAAGACATCCAGAATGTTGGTGCTGCTGCAATCAGCCAACGGATGGATAAAGGACTCTTTGAAGTTGATTACCAGTCTTGCATGAGCAGGTTTTGGTGTTGAGGTAGTCTTGTGAAGGTCCCCGATGTTTATAAAAACCAAATCTCCTTTCATTACGTGGTAAGTCCGGTCCTTAATGAAATAAAACCTTTCACCCGATAAAAGGTAATAAATTTCAAATGTATCATGGTAATGATACATTGGCATATTAACTTTCTCAAGTGCTTTATTGTAGTTAATTTCAAATTCGTTTATTGATAAATTGGCAAGATTGCTTTCCATAAACGGCACCTGATTTCACCTTTCCACAATTTAAAATGATTATAGTATTTTTTAATTATATTATCAACAAGATATG
>DUMO01000057.1 GCA_012839865.1 Clostridiaceae bacterium | reverse complement strand
TTAAACATAAACAATAAATAAAAAAGCGCCAGGATTGTTTCCAATCTGACGCCTTGAGTTTTTCGTAAAGCTTGCAAAGGCAAACTCTGCAATTCCAGGCAAGAATGCCTGGCAATCGGCACCAATTACCTCTTGGAGAACTGTGGTGCTCTTCTTGCCTTTTTGAGACCGTATTTCTTTCTTTCCTTCATTCTCGGGTCTCTTGTAAGGTATCCTGCCTTTTTAAGAGCCGGTCTGAATTCCTCATCAGCCTTGAGCAATGCTCTTGCAATTCCATGCCTTATAGCACCGGCCTGACCTGTAAATCCTCCGCCGATAACCTTACAGCGCACATCAAACTTGTTGAGAGTATTAGTCAAGGTAAGGGGCTGCCTGCAGATAACCTTCAAAGTCTCAAGTCCAAAATATTCATCTAAATCTCTATCGTTAATAGTGATTTTACCGTCTCCGGGAACCAACCATACTCTTGCGATTGATTTCTTTCTTCTGCCTGTTCCGTAATATTGTACTCTTTCCATTTAAACTGCTCCCCCTTTCCTATATTTTGATTTCCAGAACTTCAGGTTTCTGAGCCTGATGCTTATGTTCCGAACCTTTGTAAACCTTTAATTTCTTGAACATTGCCCTTCCAAGACTATTATTTGGAAGCATGCGCTTTACAGCAAGCTCAATAGCCTTTTCAGGTTTCTTAGCCAGGAAATGCCTGTAGCTCATTTCCTTTAATCCTCCGATGTACCCGGTATGATATCTATATACTTTCTTATCAAGCTTCTTCCCCGTAAGGATTACTTTTTCAGCATTAATAATTATCACATGATCTCCGGTATCTACATGTGGAGTGTATATAGGTTTATGTTTTCCTCTTAAAATTTTGGCTGTTTCACTGGCCAGTCTTCCCAATGGCTTGCCGTCAGCGTCAATGACATACCATTTCCTTTCAATGTTTTCAGCCTTGGCCATGTAAGTATTCATTGAAGTTAGCTCCTCCTTTTAGCATTTTCGCGTTTATGTTCACAGAACTTGAATTCTGCTAAATCTCCAGTAATTTTCAGAGACTATAATATTGTAATATAGGAATTTGAACATGTCAAGGAAAAAATCCTGTTTTTTTAATTTACCTTTTGTTTTCTTTGATTTCTTCCCGTATCATGCCTGTAACTCGCATATGGTCCCGCGTCATTCCATTTTTTGATCATTATAAAATACCTCTGCAAGATACAACCCGTGGGGCGGCGCTGTTCTGCCCGCTTTCTCACGTTTTTTGCTTTCCAATATGTCAGGTATATCAGTGGCTTTTCTTTTCCCCATCCCAACTTCAACCAGAGTGCCTGCAATAATTCTTACCATATTATATAGGAACCCGTTTCCGTGTATTTCAAGAATAACGCATTCTCCCTCTTTTTTTATCCCTGCATCATATATTTTTCTCACTGTGGATTCGACACTGCCGCCGCTTGCATGAAATGCGGCAAAATCATGCTCTCCGATAAAATATTGCAATGCATGGTTCATTGAAGATATGTCAAGGGGCGCCCTGACATGATATTCCCTGTTTCTCCAAAGAGCGGAGGGATGCGCTGAGTTTCTTATCCTGTACATGTATTTCTTGCCTATGGCGCTGAACCTCGCGTGAAAATCCATGTCAACAGCCTCGGACTTTTTAACCACAATATCCCGGGGCAGTATATTGTTTATAGCGTAAGAAAATTTTTCAGGCGGTATTTTGGAATTGGTAACAAAGTTTGCTACCTGCCCCAAAGCATGCACACCTGCATCAGTTCTTCCGGAGCCAATAATGTTGCATGTTTCCCCGGTAAGCTCTTCAACAGCTTTTTGAAGCACATCCTGTATGGTTAATGCATTTTTTTGGCTTTGCCAGCCATGATAATTCGTCCCGTCATATTCCAACAGGAGCCGGATGTTTTTCATAAATTCAGCTTGCCACCTCCCGTCCTATCATGGCAGCTCCTACTATCCCTGCATCGTTGCCCATTTTTGCCTGCACAATCCTGGTTTTTGGCTCACCTTTAAAATATATGTTTTTCTCAACCATCTCCCGTACCCTGCCCAGAAGATTTTCTCCTTCCTTTGAAACGCCACCGCCTATTGCCAGTATTTCAGGTGTGAAGATGTTTATAATATTAGTTAATCCTTCCGCCAGATATTTTATGTATTGTTCAACCACTTGCGCGCCAGTTCTGTCCCCCAGCCTTTCTGCGTCAAAAGCTGTTTTTGCGTCAATTTTCTCAAGATCCTTGTCAACCAGCCTGTTTATTATGGAATCAGGATTTTCCAAAACCGCTTTTTTTGTCTGTGCAATAAGAGCCGTTGCTGATGCATATGCTTCCCAGCACCCTTCCCTTCCGCAGGTGCATTTCTCTCCACCGCTTGCTATTACCGTATGGCCAAGCTCTCCTGCTGCGTCGTTGAATCCGCTGTAAATTTTTCCTCCAAGTACGATTCCTCCGCCTATGCCGGTTCCAAGAGTTATTGTAACTGAATTTTTCGTTCCTATTGCAGCTCCTGCCACATATTCACCCAAAGCCGCACAGTTTGCATCATTCTCCAGATATACGGGAAGGTTGATGTATTTTTGCAGTTCTGCGGCTATTGGTGCGTTATTGTAGTCGAAATTATTTGCGTATATGAGAATTCCTTCTTTTTTGTTGATTGAACCGGGTATCCCGACTCCAATATACTCGAAATCTTTTACGTCAAAATTATAAGTCTTTATCAGCCGGAGTATCAATTCCGCCATATCCTTTATAACTTCTTTATATCCCCGCTCCCTTAAGGTCGGTATACTGTCCTTTGCCAAAATATTACCCTGCGGGTCTACAATTCCGGCAGCTATTTTTGTACCGCCCATATCAACACCAATATACATAAACATCCCTCCGAAAATATATTGTTGGGTTTGATGTCCCTCCAAAAAGCAAATTGAGCCGGTAAAGAAAATTGAAAGTAAAGTGTAAAACAAAACCTGCCGTCATGGCAGGCTTTGTTGTCATAGTCAATTACTCTGTCTCTGCTTTATGAAAATTTTTTGATTTTGGAAATTACATTGTTGCTGAACCTGTCCATATATCCTTTTACATACTCGCCAATATCAAGGTTTTTATCCTTAATTAACGGAGTAAGGTCCATTCCGTATATCATTGAAGAAGTGGTGTCGGTTCCATGGGATTCGGCATAAGTCGCATTGGCCAGCCTTCTACCGGCAGTTGCAAGGTCATACCGTTTCCCCCCGCAAATCTGGGAGTCATACACTTCAAGAACTGCTGCAGCAATATTGGTATGGCCGGCTACATCAAAATATACTTTCTCATCATCGTTAACCCAGTCCAGAGACCTCCAGACTTCACAACCATAAATCTTCTGAGGATGGTATTCTTCCGGAAGCTCCCTCAAAGCCTGAATTACCCTTAAAGCAACCGACACATGAGTGTCATGCTTGTCAGCAAGATTGTGGGTGTAAATTACCTCGGGCCTGGCCAGCTTGATAAGTTCCTTCAGCTCATTTACCACATCTTTGTTTGAGGAATCCTTCACCTGGGCGCTTGTGTAGTCAAGCAGGGCAACTGCGGCATATTCCCCGACATATGCGGCTTTCTTCTGTTCGACCTTTCTTATCTTCATCATTTCCTCATCGGTATACCCGGCATAAATGTCGTCTCTTGGACTGCCGGCGCCGTTGGTGGAAACAACACCGAAAAACCACTTGTCGCTTTGTCCGAAGCATTTTAGAATTCCATCAAAAGCCATGATTTCTATATCATCCTGATGAGCTGATACCGCCATGTGGGTTGTCCGTTTAATCGCCTCTTCAACAGGTTTATTGTCAGGAACGAATATTTCAGCTCCACTGTTTTTAAATTTCATTGTTATCACCTCAAAATTATATTTTAAAAATTTAATATCGCCACTTTATTCAGGGGACCAGAGGGACGGTTCTTGTGGTCCCTTTTTTTGCTCATGGGAGCAAGGGGGCTCCCGTGGTTTCTTCTCTTGTTTACTTCTTTATAAGAGCAGGCTCGTCCAGAGCCGAGGGGAGGGACAGCTCTTGTTATCCCCAAGGTAGGACCGGAAGAACCGTCCCCCCTGGTACTTCCCATTCATGTTATCCCAATGATGGGACCAGAGGAACCGTCCCCCTGGTTCCGACCCATCTCTACTTCTTGATTTCAGGCAGGCTTGCCGCTGCAATTGACTGGCCTACACGCCTGTTTGATTCATCGGGCAGGTGGAGTTGGACCTTTGCTGCAAGATCAGGGAATTCTGCTTCCAGTACCTTCCTTGCGAAGTCTTGTATCAATGCTCCTCCTTCTCCGGATGTTACACGCCCAAGTATCAGCACGTGCTTTATATCGTAAAAGTCTGCATAATAAGCTAATGCATATCCCAGATAGCACCCTATGGACTCGAAAATCTTTCTTGCACCATCATTTCCTTCGGAAAGCAGATTTTGAACAATTTTCAGTTTTTCCGCAGGAGATAATTTTTCATCAAGCTTGATTCCTGCTGCAGGAGCCAGTTTTATGACAGAATCCTGTGAGAAGTACTTAACTCCGCATCCATAATCCCCTGACCATTCATCCACCATTGCATTGGGATTATAATCAACAGGCACAAATGCAAGTTCATTAAGCCAACCGGTTATATTTCCGTGGCCGTCCACATATCCGCCGGCTTCGCTTGTTCCCATGGCAATTCCAAGGACATTTGTATCATTCAAATCCATTGCACCTGCAAGGGCTGTTACATCGCCGTCATTGCACACTTCAATGGGCACATTCCCCATCTCTTTTGCAATATTGAGGAACATGTCCTTTACTTTTTTCTCAAACAAGTCTTCCGGAACTTTTATAAATAAAGATGCAACCATAACCCGGTTATTGATATAAATACCAGCGGCGCTTACTCCAATACCATCCACCCGGGGCATTTTGGAAGCTGCTCTTTTTATGGAATCCATAATCCCTTCATAATGATAATCCGGATTTTCATTCAGCTTTGGATGCCATATAACTTCTTCGCTGTATATGGCCTCGCCGTCAACTACTGCAGAGACCTTTCTGTCGCTTCCGCCTGCATCAAATCCGATACGGCATCCCTCCAGGTGCCTGCCAATGGGGTTTGTTTCTTCTTTAGCCTGTGGAACCTTTGCATAATCGGTTACTTCAACTGTAAAAGGCTTTTCATAAACCTTTGACATGAACTTTGCGTCAAATTCCCGGATTCCGCCGTCGGAATACGCCTCTTTTATAAAATTGCCTACACTTTCCGAACCGCCAACAGTCACTTTCCAACCGCCTTTTACCCACAGCAGGGTCTTTACAAGACGTTCAACATAGAGGAAATTTGCTTTGGACATTTCGTGGGAATCGTCAAAAACCTTTGTCTCATAGGTTGATATTAAGCCATTGCCCCGTTCTATGGCAATTTTTAAAGGTATGGCTTTGCCGGATGAATTTACTGCCTCAAGAAATTTGCGGTTATACAGGGATGCCGGGCAGAACTCCCTGTCAAGAACCGGTACAATTTTAGGCTGTACCTTGAAAACCAAATCCAACATATAAATAAACTTCCTTTCTGTATATATTAGTTAATCAGAGCATATTATAACCATATCATCAACCGGTGTATTTAATACCCCTGGAGTTAATCGGAGTGTATGTACCTCACACGCTGAAATTCAGCGGTGCTGTCTATAATTAGTATTTCAGCCGGGATATTTGAATAAACAGGCGACATAAAAAAATAATAGCAGTATTTATTTGCACGGCTATTATTGTAACATTACAAGGTTGCCAAATCAAGATTAAAATTCAATCCACAAAATTGTTTCTGTGTACTTTTAAACTTTATTTTGAAAATATCATTTGGTATAAATTATCTTCATCACCAATATAGTAACCTATATCGGATAAAAAAGTTTCCTTCAAAAACCGGTTCATCCAAGAAGCAGCACTAGAGTTGTAAATAAAATCATTACTGCTGAAACGGCAAAATCGACTTTCCCAAGCTTAAGCTGCTTCATACGGGTTCTGCCGACTCCACCCCTGTAACACCTTGCCTCCATGGCAACGGCAAGTTCATCGGCTCTTCGAAAAGCGCTTATGAAAAGAGGTATTAAAACAGGTATGAAGCTTTTGGCCTTCTCGATTATGTTGCCCGTATCAAAATCAGCTCCCCTGGAGGACTGGGCTTTTATAATCTTGTCAGTTTCGTCCAGCAGAGTAGGTATGAATCTTAAAGCAATAGACATCATCATGGCAATTTCATGCACAGGCACCTTGATTATTTTTAGCGGTGCCATCAGTTTTTCTATGCCATCTGTAAGGGAAATAGGCGTTGTGGTCAGAGTCAAAAGGCTTGCTCCCATTACAAGCAAAACCAGCCTTAAGGACAGCTTGACAGCTGCATCGATACCTTCTCTGGAAATGTGTATGAAACCCCATTCAAACACATATGTGCCCTGAGTTGTAAGTATATTTATCAATGCTGTAAAAATAACTATAAACATTATAGGTTTCAGACCTTTTAAAGTATACCTGAAAGGCAAATCGGAAGTTACAATTATCACGCATGTAAACAGCAAGTACATAAAAAAGCCCGGGTATGATTCAATAAAGAATATCGACACCATAAAAACAAGTGTAAGTATAATTTTAACCCTGGGGTCAGCTCTATGCACCGGAGAATCTCCCGGTATGTATTGTCCTATTGTTATATCATTCAACATAATAAATCAACTACCTCAAAATTGTCTGTTTGTTATATCCTTCGGTACGAATCAAACAAGTACCGTTGGATTTTATCAATTGGATTTGGTCGCTGCTTCATCTTGCTTATCAAACCTGTGTCACAACTTATACTTTATTTATTGGATTTAGACCTTATCAGCCTGTAAATCTCGTCTGCCGCTTCTTTTACAGTAAAAATGTCATCTCTGAGCGCGGGGATATCCTTTTTGAGTTTCTTCATAAAATATGTTATCTGCGGTGCAGACAATCCTATGCTTTCAAGAAGGCCGGTTTTCATAAACACTTCCCCGGGAGGAGCATCCATCACTATCTCGCCCTTTGCCATCACAACAACACGGTTCACCAGCTTTGCGACATCTTCCATGCTATGGGATACAATTATCAATATTTTCCCCGACTCCCTGTGAAGTCTTGTTATATATTCACAAAGCTCGTCCCGGCCCCTGGGGTCTAGTCCTGCCGTAGGCTCATCCATTACCAGAATCTCCGGGTCCATTACTGCAACCCCTGCAATGGCAACCCTTCTTTTTTGACCTCCGGAGAGTTCAAAGGGCGAAACTTCCAAAACATTGGCCGGAAGCCCCACGGTGGCTGCAGCTTTTTTCACCCTCTCATCAATTTCAGTCCTGCTCAGTCCCAGCTTCACAAGACCGAAGGCAATATCCTTATACACCGTTTCCTCAAAAAGCTGATGTTCCGGGTACTGAAAAATCACACCGACATTCCGGCGCAAAGACTTGATATCCCTTGATCTTGTATCAATGCCGTTTATCATGACTCTTCCGGAAGTAGGCTTGAGCAGCCCGTTAAGATGCTGCACAAGAGTTGTTTTTCCGGAGCCTGTATGCCCGATGATGCCCACAAACTCCCCTGCTTCAATTTTCAGGTTGATGTTTTTGAGGGCTTCCCTTTCAAGGGGTGTATTCTTTTTATAGATATACGATAAGTTTTCGATTACAATCGACATCGAATTTCTCCCTTTTTACTGCAGCATTTAAACTTACTATTCTCTTAACTACCCGTTAACAGCCTTCTTAACCAATTCCGCCACTTTATCAAAGTCCAGAACATCCAGCGGAAAATCAAAACCTCTTTTATTCAGTTCATATAAAAGTTCAATTGACTGCGGAACATCCAGCCCCATTTTTTTTACTGCCTCAACATTTTGAAAGACATCGGAAGGTGTGCCGTCCATTTGTATTTTACCATTATCCATTACAATAACCCTGTCTGCTTTTACAGCCTCTTCCATATGGTGAGTAATGTGAATAATAGTGATGCCTTCCCCGTTGAGCATTTCAAGGACCTTCATGACTTCTTTCCTGCCGACGGGATCCAGCATGGCCGTTGCTTCATCCAGTATGATGCAATCAGGCTTCATTGCAAGTATGCCGGCAATTCCTACCCTCTGCTTCTGGCCCCCGCTTAAAAGATGCGGCGGATGCTCTCTGAACTCATATATTCCAACTGTCTTAAGCGCTTCATCCACCCGCTTTCTGATTTCATCTGGCGGAATTCCGATGTTTTCCGGACCAAAGGCTGTATCTTCTTCAACTGTTGTGCCTATAATCTGGTTGTCAGGGTTTTGGAACACCATCCCTGTTGTCCTTCGGATTTCCCATAGGTTTTTATTATCTTTGGTATTCATTCCCTTTATGTAAACAAAACCTTCCGTAGGGATAAGCAGCGCATTCAAGAGTCTGGCAAAGGTTGACTTCCCTGAGCCATTTCTGCCGATAACCACAACAAACTGGCCCTTTGAAATCTCCAGGGATATATTGTCAAGTGCCTTGACATCTGTTTCCTCTGCAAAATCAGATCTGTATATATATTCAACATTTTTTAATTTTATATAATCTTTTTGCATGTCTTTCTGTTCCTTTTATTATCCTTCAGCAACGGTGCAGCAGGAGATTACGCTTGCCTGCTTTCCGGGTTGACTATACAAAAGCAGGGATTAAGTCAGACCCAATCCCTGGAAGTTCCCAATAATTTATTAAGCAAATTGTAATTAAATAACGTGAAGCATATTAGTTGAATTTCGCCTGTAAATCAATAATGCATTTTTCACCAATAAATTCTGTTAAGTTCCTTCAACTAACCTTGCAGATTTATTCCGGCGACAAACTTACACGCTTATACCAATTCGAGAACAGCCATAGGAGCTGCGTCTCCTCTTCTTGCTCCCAACTTGTATATACGTGTATAACCGCCTTTTACATCCTTATACTTAGGTGCAATCTCGTCAAACAATTTGTCTACCAGATTGACATTTTTCCCGTTTTCGTCCTTTACCCTGTACAGCCAGGCCATTATCATTTTCCTTGCATGCAATCTGGACGGGTTGTCAACAGTAACCAAATCGGTTTTTTCTTCTCTTTCAACAACCTGATACTTCCTTCCGTTTTTGGAAGTAACGCTTTTGGTTATTTTCCTTCCACCGCTGTCCAGTCTTGCCTTTGTTACCTTTTGCTGCTTGGATGTATAATTATCCATTTCCTTAATTGCTATAGTAATAAGCTTTTCTGCTATATTTTTAACTTCTTTTGCTCTGGTTTCGGTAGTTTCAATTCTACCATGTTCAATCAGCGCTGTGACAAGGCTCTTAAGCATCGCCTTTCTCTGGTCTGTAGGACGTCCTAGCTTTCTGATAGTTGCCATATTTTTACCTCCCTTGCTATAAAAGTATCAATTGTTTATTCATCACTTGGGGCTAGAGATAATCCGAGGGCGTGCAATTTTGATAAAACTTCCTCCAAGGATTTTCTTCCGAGGTTTCTTACCTTCATCATATCTTCCTCGGTTCTGCTGATCAGATCCTCAACAGTATTTATGTTTGCTCTTTTCAGGCAATTGTAAGACCTGACTGAGAGGTCCAGCTCTTCAATTGTCATTTCAAGCACTTTTTCCTTCTTGGATTCTTCTTTCTCAACCATAATTTCTGCATTCTTTGCCTTATCCGTCAGGTCGATAAACAAGTTCAGGTGTTCATTTAAAATTTTTGCCCCCAGGCTGATTGCTTCATCCGGCTTAATGCTTCCGTTGGTCCATACCTCGATGATAAGCCGGTCATAATCCGTACTCTGTCCGACACGAGTACTTTCAACAATGTAATTGACTTTTTTGACCGGTGTATATATTGAATCCACCGGAATAATGCCTATGGGCTGTCCTGGCTGTTTATTCTTGTCAGCCTGTACATAACCGCGACCCTTGTTGATGTTCATTTCGATATAAAGCCTGCCATCTCCGTTTAATGTGGCAATATGCAAGTCAGGGTTGAGGATTTCAACATCTGAATCACACTTTATATCTGCTGCAGTAACTTCTCCTTCGCCATCCACGTCCAGATAAATCATTTTTGGACCGTCTCCATGCATTTTCAGAGCAAGCTCTTTAATATTCATTATGATTTCAGTAACATCTTCCACTACACCTGTCATGGTGGAAAATTCATGGAGTACTCCGTCGATTTTAATTGAAGTTACCGCAACTCCCGGCAAAGAAGACAACAACACTCTTCTTAATGAATTGCCAAGCGTGGTCCCATATCCTCTTTCCAAAGGTTCAACTACAAATTTTCCATAGGAGTCATCTTCACTCATCTCTACGCACTCAATTCTCGGCTTTTCTATCTCAATCACTGATAACCCTCCCTGTAAAACTTTATTAACGTTTTTGAGGGCAACTGATTCAAAATATTGCTTATCCGCTTAAAAACTTTAGTATTTATTTAATCGTCAGTTGCTGATAGAATTTTTTAACCAACTTAATTTATTTGGTTTACCGGGCTGCTGCACCGGTAAAAATTCTATTCCATTTATAATAAACCAACAAAAACTTCTTATCAGTTTAAAACTCATTTTATTTTGAATAGAGCTCAACAATAAGATGTTCTCTGATGTTGACATCAATATCCTGCCTGGATGGGAGTCTGACAACTTTTCCGGTCCAGTTATCCGCATCGTAGGAGAGCCATTCAGGAACAACCTTGCTTTCGGTAACTTCACGGACGTCCTTGAATTTTTCAGAATCTCTGCTTGATTCCCTAATTGACACGACATCCCCTTCCTTCAAAAGCATTGAAGGAATGTTAACCTTTTTCCCGTTCACCAAAAAATGTCCATGGGTAACCAGTTGACGTGCTTCCGGTCTGGAAGTTGCGAGCCCGAGTCTGTAAACTATATTGTCAAGCCTTGTTTCAAGAATCTGGAGCAGGTTTTCACCTGTAATACCTTTTCTTGCTGAAGCCATATCAAAGTATTTTCTGAACTGTTTCTCCAAAATTCCATAGAATCTTCTGGCTTTCTGTTTTTCTCTCAACTGAATACCATACTCCGAAAGTTTCTTTCTTCCCTGTCCATGTTGGCCGGGAGCATAGTTTCTTCTTGAAATGGAACATTTATTTGTATAGCATCTCTCGCCTTTAAGGAAGAGCTTTTCTCCTTCCCTGCGGCACAATTTGCAGGATGCATCTGTATATCTTGCCATTCTTCTTTAACACCTCCATAATTAATATCCTGTCATGGTTTACTTTTTCCCCTGCTGCCGGTCTTTAAAATTCCGTACAATTTAATAATCGACAATTTGTGCTTTGACAAATCCGGTAAATAATATTTCCAAACACAAAATCAGTATGACCAACAGCCAAAACACCGTATATTTATACCCTTCTTCGCTTGGGGGGTCTGCAGCCATTATGCGGTATAGGGGTTACATCCTTTATAAGGCTGACTTCAAGACCTGCTGCCTGTAAAGCTCTTATTGCTGCTTCTCTTCCTGCTCCGGGTCCTTTTACATATACTTCAACAGTTTTCAGGCCATGTTCCATAGCAGCCTTTGCAGCTTGCTCTGCAGCCATCTGGGCAGCAAAGGGTGTATTTTTCCTTGAGCCCCTGAATCCCATTCCGCCGGAACTTGCCCATGATAACGCGTTACCGGCAGTATCTGTCAGAGTAACTATTGTATTATTAAACGATGAACGAATATGAGCTTGCCCACGTTCTATATTTTTACGTTCCTTTTTTCTTCTGGTTGTTCTTTTACCACCTCTGGGTGCCATCTTACGCAACTACCTCCTTCTTGCTATTTCTTTCTTTGCACGCCTACAGTCCTTGACGGACCTTTTCTTGTCCTGGCATTAGTTTTCGTTCTCTGCCCTCTAACAGGCAAGCCAGCTCTGTGCCTTCTTCCTCTATATGAACCAATTTCAATCAGACGCTTGATGTTCAGGCTGACTTCTCTTCGAAGATCACCTTCCACCTTAAGTTCCTTTTCAATGATTTGCCTTAATTTGTTAATTTCATCATCAGTAAGATCTCTAACTCTTGTATCGGGATTAATTCCGGTGGTTTCAATTATACTTTTTGCTGTAGATCTTCCAATCCCATATATATAAGTCAATCCTATTTCAACTCTCTTGTCTCTGGGCAGATCAACTCCGGCAATACGAGCCATACTTCTAAAACACCTCCAATGTTTTTTGCTTTTTAATAAATACCAAAAACCAACTAGATTTTCAGCACCGGGCCAGCTTTACCACTGCAGCACCCAATGCCGCCAAACTTTAATAATTATAAATTTATGGATAAACATTACTGCATATTCTTCAGGTTGAAATAAAGAACAGCAGATATTTATCAAATCATCCCGAAACATAAAATCTCATGCATCAGGCATAAAATTTCATGCAGCCGCTTCCGGGATGTTATTTTCAAATTAGCCTTGTCTTTGTTTATGCTTCGGGTTTTCACAAATTACCATAACTCTACCTTTTCTTTTGATTATCTTGCACTTTTCACATATTACTTTTACAGATGGTTTAACTTTCATCTCTACCCCTCCTTTGCTGCGCCCTCATAAACACAAGACCCTCCACGTTTTTGTCTTATGATTAAAAGGAGAACAAATTGTATTAATCACTTACCGGGATTATACCCTCTCCATGTTATCCTTCCCCTTGTCAAATCGTAAGGAGAAAGCTCTACAGTAACCTTATCTCCTGGTAATATCCGAATAAAATTCATCCTTAATTTACCGGAAATATGTGCCAGCACCTTATGCCCGTTTTCCAGTTCTACTTGAAACATTGCATTTGGTAAAGCTTCTATCACAGTTCCCTCAACTTCAATTACGTCTTCCTTTGACAAAACCTAAGACCTCCTTGAATACTTAGCTTATTCAAAAATCACCCTGCAACCCGTGCACTGCGATTTTGTTAAGAACCTGTGTCAATTATTGCGTCGATTTCAAACTCACCAAGGTATTTTCTTATCTCTGCATTGGTAACCTTTTCTTTATTTATGAGTTTTTTATTTAGTTCCCTGCTCAGTCCTCTGGTAAACTCAAGGTGCTTAATATTCTTTTTTTTAGGCTTTTCTATCCTTCGCAAATTGCCATCGGCAACATAAACACTGGCTTCATCAATAATACCGGTTATCACAAACAGTTTACCGGCATCTCTGCCTGCTTTGGAAATCACTATCCTGCCTAATTCAACTTCCAATAAGTCCACCTCTATGTTTAAAGAAAAAATGCGCTAACTTATATATTTTAATACTTTTTATCAATTAAGTAAAGTACCAAGCATATCCGGTTGTTTATGTCAAAGTAGTTTTTGTCAATCAGTCAAGCTTAGTCAGTATTACCGGTTCCCCGTCGGTAACAGCCAGGGTGTTTTCATAATGAGCGGAAAGGCTTCCGTCCAAGGTCCTGACAGTCCATTTGTTTGCATCGATTTTTATTTCGTATCTTCCTGCATTTATCATCGGCTCAACTGCTAATGTCATTCCCGGCTGGAGTCTTGGCCCTCTTTCCCTTGTCCTGAAATTTGGTATTTGAGGCGGCTCCCACATTTCCCTGCCGATTCCATGTCCTACATATTCCCTGACAACCGAATACCCGTTTTTTTCTGCATGTACCTGGATTGCTGCTGATATATCGGATATTCTGTTACCGAATACAGCTTGCTTAAGGCCTTCATAAAAACATTCCATGGTTACCATTATCAGGCGTTCCGCTTCGATGCTAATTTTCCCGACAGGGTGTGTTCTGGCGGCATCTGCATGAAAACCGCCATAAAACGCACCTATGTCAATACTGATAATATCTCCATCATTAAGCACTCTTAAACCAGGAATACCATGCACAACCTCATCATTTACCGAAGCACATATCGAAGCCGGGTACAAAGGAGCATCAGGCATTCCCCTAACCCCTTTGAAAGAGGGTGTGGCACCTGATTTTATAATTACTTCCTCAGCTATTCTGTCAAGTTCCTTTGTCGTAACTCCGGGCTTGATGGCTTCCTTAATCTTTTCATGGGCCAGGGCCACTATTTCTCCGGCTTTACGCATTATTTCAAGCTCACTTTTAGACTTTATTGTTATCATCAAATGTCCCTCGATGCTAATCTACATTTTTTAATGCTTCCAAAACTGCCTGAGTCGTGTCCTCAATTTCTTCCTGTCCTATTGCTGTTATGAGCAGACCTTTTTCAAAATAATACCTTATCAATGGTTCGGTTTGCTCATGATATGTTTTTAAACGTTCCAGCACAGTTTCTTCTTTGTCGTCATCCCTCTGGATTACAGTGGTTCCGCAATCGGAGCATGAATTATCCGAAGCGGGAGGATTGTACAACAGGTGATAACTTTTGCCGCACTTTGGACAAACACGTCTGCCAGTCAGCCTTTTAATAATTTTTTCATCAGGCACATGAAGATTCAAAACAGCGCTTAGACTTACACCCATCTCTTTAAGGGTTTCATCCAGGTACTCTGCCTGAGGGATCGTTCTTGGAAACCCGTCCAGCAAAAAACCGTCCTTGCAATCATTCTGGGCCAGTCTGTCACCTACAATCTCACAAGTCAAGGAATCCGGAACAAGTTTGCCGCTGTTAAGATACTCTTTTACCTTTATCCCAAGGGGTGTTCCGTTCTTAATATTGCTTCTGAAAATATCGCCTGTTGAAACATGCGGTATTCCAAATTTTTCAGACAGAATTTTAGCTTGGGTTCCTTTGCCTGCTCCTGGAACTCCCAAAATAATCAACCTCATTTTTTCAGCCTCCCGGTTTAAGTTCGCATCAAACTTCAAAACTACTAATCTGCACCAACTTTAAATCCTTGGTATCGCTGCCCGAAATCCCGTCAAAATATTATTCAAGGAATCCTTTGTAATGTCTCATCAACATCTGGGATTCTATTTGCTTAACAGTCTCCAGGGCTACTCCAACAAGAATCAGTACACTTGTACCGGCAAACCATACATTTATTCCGGTAATCTGCTGCAGTACAATAGGCATGATTGCAATTACAGCCAGGAACAGTGCACCAAACCATGTGATCCTGTTCATAACCTTTGAAATATAATCTGATGTTGGTCTTCCCGGTCTGATACCCGGAATGAAACCGCCGTTTTTCTTCATATTATTTGCAATCTCTACAGGATTGAACTGGATTACCGAATAAAAGAAAGTAAAGCCCAAAACCAATAGTGCATAAAAAATCGGATAGGTAAAATGCTTTGGCCAATCTTTAAACCACGTTACAAAACGTGATGTGGAGTTGGCTGCAAAGAACCCTATAAGTGTTGATGGGAACATCAGCAGTGACATTGCAAAAATAATTGGAATAACGCCTGCCATGTTCACCTTAAGCGGAATGTGGGTACTTTGTCCTCCATACATCTTGCGTCCTACGACTCTCTTTGCATACTGAACAGGAATCCTTCTTTCCGCTGCTTCAACCCAAACAACAGCTGCTATAACTGCGACGAACAATGCAATAATTCCCAGTATTGCAAGTATTCCCATAATTCCTTCTCCAAGTTGCCCTGCGATGTATAGCTGATACATGGATATTGCACCGGATGGCCCTCTTGAAACAATACTTGCAAAAATAATCATTGAGATTCCGTTGCCGATTCCCTTTTCAGTAATCTGCTCGCCAAGCCACATCAAAAACGCTGTACCTGCGGTAAATGTCATTATTATTGTAAAATAATTCAAAACATTCTTCCCACCGATTACGGCATTACCCAGGCTGAAATACAGACCTGTAGCCTCCAGGATTGCCAGTATAATTGTTGCGTATCTGGTATACTGTGCAATAATTTTTCTTCCTTCTTCTCCTTCTTTTGCAAGCTGTTCGAGCTTGGGTATTGCAACAGTCAAAAGGTTTAATATAATTGAGGCGTTGATGTAAGGAGTTATGCTCATTGCGAATATAGTAGCGTTTCGGAAAGCACCTCCTGTCATTACATCAACAAAGGCGAACAGCTGTCCACCGGATTCAACAAGCTGTCTGAAAGCTTCCGGATCCAAAAACGGTACAGGGATGAAACAACCAAGTCTGTATACAGCCAGCATACCTATGGTGAAGAAAATTTTCTTTCGCAGATCGGGAATCTTCCAGGCATTTCTCAAAACTTCAAGCATGCCACCCATTTTATAACACCTCTGCCTTTCCTCCGGCAGCTTCTATTTTTTCAGAAGCTGATTTAGTGAATCTTGTTGCCTGGACAGTAAGCTTTTTGTTCAGCTCTCCGTTGCCAAGTACAACCAATCCATCATGGAGTTTTTTAATAATTCCTTTCTCAATCAGCAATTCACCGTTTACTACAGTACCGTCGTCAAATTGATTCAGATCTGAAACATTGATTTGCGCATAAACTTTGGCAAACCTTTTATTATTAAATCCCCTCTTAGGCATTCTCATGTAAAAAGGCATCTGGCCACCTTCAAAACCTGGTCTTACACTGCCGCCGGATCTTGCGTGAAGTCCCTTATGTCCTCTGCCGGCAGTTTTTCCATGGCCTGAACCGGGTCCTCTTCCTTTTCTCAAGGGTGCTTTAGTTCTGCCATTCGGGGAGCTGAGTTCATTCAGTCTCAATATTAACACCTCCTCTTATATTTCTTCAACAGCTACAAGATGTGAAACTTTATTAATCATGCCCCTGATTTGAGGGGTGTCTTCCTGTTCAACAGTACTTCCTATCTTTTTAAGACCAAGAGCCTTAACAGTAGCAACCTGTTTTTCTATGGCTTTATTTGTGCTCTTAATAAGTTTAATTCTTAATTTTGCCACAAAAGTCCCCCCTAACCTTCAATCTCTTCAGGCTTCTTGCCACGCAGCCTTGCCACTTCTTCAAGGGTCTTGAGCTGTTTTAAGCCTTCTATGGTTGCATTAACCATGTTAATAGGATTGTTGGAGCCTAAAGATTTTGTTCTTATATCTCGTATTCCGGCAAGTTCAAGGACAGCTCTTACCGGTCCTCCTGCGATAACTCCAGTACCTTCTCCGGCGGGCTTCAATAATACACTGCCAGCTCCATATTCTCCTGTAACTTCATGGGGAATTGTTGTGTTTACTATAGGAACTTTTATCAGATTCTTCTTGGCATCCTCAATTCCTTTTCTTATAGCATCAGGAATTTCAGTGGATTTTCCGATACCGCTTCCAACATAACCATTTTCATCCCCGACAACAACCAATGCGCTGAATCTGAAATTTCTTCCGCCCTTTACAACCTTGGCAACACGTCCTATATTAACAACCTTTTCTTTTAAATCCAATGTAGATGGATCAATCCGCTGCTGCATTAACTCTCCTCCTTCCGCTAAAATATCAAGCCTGCTTCTCGAGCAGCTTCTGCAAGTTCTTTAACTCTGCCGTGATAGATATATCCGCCTCTGTCAAATACTACTGATGTTATACCTGCATCCAGAGCTTTTTTTGCAACAAGCGTGCCGACTTCTTTAGCTGCTTCCTTATTTCCGCCATGTTTCAGCTTGCCTTTAATTGCCGGATCCAGTGTGCTGGCGGCTACGAGAGTTCGTCCTGTCGTATCGTCAATTATTTGAGCATAAATATGCTTCAAGCTTCGGAATACATTGAGTCTCGGACGTTCAGCGGTTCCAAAGACCTTTTTGCGTACCCTTGCATGTTTTCTAATTCGAATTTCATTTTTACTGGGTTTTTGAATCACTTGACTTCACTCCTTCCTTCCCGTTAAGCTCCTGTCTTGCCTTCCTTAATCCTTACAACTTCGTTTTCATACCTGATACCTTTTCCTTTATAAACCTCAGGTTCACGTTTGCTTCTTATCTTTGCAGCAAACTCGCCGACTACCTGTTTGTCTATCCCTTTTACAATAATCTTGTTCGGATTAGGAACCTCGACAGTTACGCCTTCAGGTTCTTCCATTTCAATTGGGTGTGAATAACCGATATTAAGCACAAGCTTTTTACCCTGTTTCTGGGCCCTGTAACCTACGCCTACAATATCAAGCCTTTTCTCAAAACCCTGAGACAATCCAATAACCATATTGTTGATAAGAGCCCTTGTCAAACCGTGCAACGCTTTGTACATCTTTATATCTGACGGCCTTTCAACTTTTATGGTGTCATTTTCTACCTTAATAATCATATCTTTATGGAATTGCTTTGTCAAAGTACCGGCTTTGCTTTTCATCGTCAGTTTGTTTGCGTCTTCCAGCTTGACCTCAATTCCTGCCGGAATCTTTACCGGCATCTTTCCTATACGTGACATAAATAAACCTCCTGTTCTTAAGATTATGGGTGTATTTATCTACCCTTTTCAGAATGGGGCTTATGCAAACTTCGGGTAATCACGAATATTTCCCGGATCTTCGCATCCTTTTTGCCGCCTTCATTACCAAATAAAAGCCAATACTTCTCCTCCAACACCTTCAGCTCTGGCTTTTTTATCTGTCATGATACCCTTTGAGGTAGATATTATTGCTATTCCAAGCCCTCCCAGCACCTTCGGCAACTCGTCTTTACCTGCATAAACTCTTAATCCGGGTTTGCTTATTCTCTTAAGTCCTGAAATAACATTTTTCTTATTGTCGGTATATTTCAATGTAATTCTTATAATATCCTGTTTGTTATCGCTTATTTCCTTTAAATCTTTTATATAGCCTTCATCCAGCAAAATTTTGGCTATTGACCTCTTTAAATTGGATGCCGGAATATCAACGCTTTCATGCTTGGCCGAACCGGCATTCCTGATTCTGGTTAACATATCCGCAATAGCATCAGTTGTATGCATTATGCTGAACCTCCTTTCAAAAACTAAATATGCATTACTACCAGCTTGCCTTTCTAACTCCCGGAATCTGTCCCTTGTATGCCAAATCTCTGAAACACAAACGGCAAATTCCAAATTTTCTCAAATAAGCATGGGGTCTCCCGCATAACTTGCATCTATTGTGAGTCCTTGTTCTGTATTTGGGTTTTCTTAATGCCTTTAAAATCATCGCTTTCTTTGCCATTATCATCCCTCCTTGTTTACGAGCTGAATGGCATTCCTAAAAGCCTCAGGAATTCTCTCGCCTCTTCATCAGTCTTTGCAGTCGTGACAAAGGTAATGTCCATTCCGCGAATCTTGTCTACTTTATCATAATCTATTTCAGGAAATATCAACTGTTCTTTTATTCCAAGGGAGTAATTTCCTCTTCCGTCAAACGAATTCTTTGATACTCCTCTGAAGTCTCTTACTCTGGGAAGAGCAATGTTAAACAGTTTATCAACAAATTCATACATTCTGTCTCCCCGGATGGTTACCTTGCAGCCAATATTCATGCCTTGCCTGATCTTGAATGCTGCAACGGATTTCTTTGCTTTTGTAACCACCGGCTTCTGACCGGCAATTAATGATAAATCATTAACTGCAGCATCAATTGCTTTCGGGTTTTCCTTTACGTCCCCCACTCCCATATTCAAAACCACTTTCTCCAGTCTGGGTACCTGCATGATGTTTTTATATTTAAACTTGGCCATGAGAGCCGGAACTATTTCATTCATATATTTATCTTTTAATCTTGGCATCTTAGAGATTTAACCTCCTTTCAAACCTACTTGGTATTATCTGTACTGATAACATCTATTATCTCATCGCACTTTTTGCATTTTCTGGCCTTCTGTCCGTTTTCCATTAATACTTTGCCTATCCTTGTAGGCTTATGGCATCTATTACATACCAGCATTACTTTCGAACTGTTTATCGGAGATTCCTGTTCCACACGTCCGCCCTGCTGAGTTGCACTCCTTGGCTTTACATGCTTTGTTACCATATTGACACCTTCAACAAGAACCTTTCCTTCAGAAGGTAAAACTCGCAATATCTTGCCCTTCTTTCCCTTATCTTTTCCGGATAAAACAATCACGGTATCTCCCTTTTTGACATGAACCTTGCTTTTCAATTAAGCCGCCTCCTCTCCTTTGGAAAAATAGCTTTATCTGTCTGTCAAATTGCATTTTTCCGGCCTAAAGCTTGTCTCCATAATATTGGAACATTCAAAACTTTCTGTTCCTATATAATCCGGTTCCATTTGAGTTTATATTGAAAACTTATTCAACATACAGCCATTTCATATCTTAAAGAACTTCCGGCGCTAAGGACAAAATCTTCATAAAATCCTTATCTCTCAGTTCCCTGGCTACGGGGCCAAAAATACGTGTGCCCCTGGGATTGTTATCATCCCTGATTATAACAGCTGCATTTTCATCAAATCTAATATATGAACCGTCAGGCCTTCTCAAACCCTTCTTTGAACGTACTATAACGCACTTTACAACGTCGCCTTTTTTTACAACACCTCCGGGTGTTGCATTTTTAACCGAAGCTATAACTAAATCACCGATATTTGCATATCTTCTTCTTGTTCCACCAAGAACCTTGATGCACATGAGTTCCTTTGCTCCGGTGTTGTCGGCTACCTTAAGTTTTGTTTGAGCTTGAATCACGGTCATACCTCCTTTCGAAATCCATTACTGGGCTTTTTCAATTATCTCGACAACGCGCCATCTTTTGTCTCTGCTTAAGGGTCTGGTTTCCATAATTTTTACCTTGTCCCCTACCCTGCACTCGTTGTTTTCGTCATGAGCCTTGAATTTTTTTGTTCTTTTAACAATTTTCTTATATAAAGGATGTTTAACACTGGTTGCTATTTGAACTACAACAGTTTTATCCATACGATCACTTACAACTATTCCAACTCTTGTTTTTCTAAGTGCCCTTGTTTGCAATGTACGCAACCTCCTTTCAGATAACCTGAATATTTAGCGGGCCAATTCCCTCTGTCTCATTATGGTCTTTACTCTTGCTATAGACCTTTTAACTTCTTTCAATTTCATTGGATTATCCAACTGGTTTGTAGCCAGCTGAAATCTTAATTTGAAAAGTTCGTTCTTAAGGTCTTTCAACTCTTTCTGCAATTCGTTCTCGGTCATATCTCTAATTTCACTGGCTTTCATTTGATTCACCTTCCATTTCACCATCGCGGGCAACAAACTTGCACTTTATTGGCAGTTTGTGCATTGCCAGTCTCATTGCTTCTCTGGCTTGATCTTCTGCAACGCCTGCGATTTCAAATAATACTCTTCCCGGTTTTACAACCGCTACCCAGTATTCCGGTGAACCCTTACCACTACCCATACGGGTTTCAGCAGGTTTTTGGGTTACAGGCTTATCCGGGAATATTTTAATCCAGACCTGGCCGCCTCTTTTAATGAATCTGGTCATCGCTATTCTTGCTGCTTCTATCTGGTTACTGGTTATCCATCCGGGTTCAAGTGCTTTCAATCCGTATTCACCATTTGATATGGTATTGCCACGGGTTGCAATTCCTTTCATTCTACCCCGTTGAACTTTTCTATGTTTAACTCTTTTGGGCATTAACATTATTTTGTTCCCCCTTCCTTATTCTTGTTTGCTACAGGAAGAACTTCCCCTTTATATATCCAGACCTTAACACCGATCTTTCCGTAAGTTGTATTTGCTTCGGTAAATCCATAATCTATATCCGCTCTCAGGGTCTGAAGGGGTATAGTGCCTTCATGATAATGCTCGGTTCTGGCGATTTCAGCTCCTCCAAGCCTTCCTGACACAGCAGTTTTAATACCTTTGGCTCCCATTTTCATAGCTCTTGACATAGCCTGTTTCATTGCGCGTCTGAAAGATACTCTCTTTTCCAACTGTGCGGCTATATTCTCAGCTACAAGCAGTGCATCTGTTTCAGGATTCTTAATCTCGGTTATGTTTATCAGGACGCTTTTACCTGTCATTTTCTCAAGCTCTTTGCGAAGCTGCTCAATTCCGGCGCCACCTCTTCCGATTACAAGACCCGGTTTTGCGGTATTCACATTGATCTTGATTTTGTTTGCCGCTCTTTCAATTTCTATCCTGGATATGCCTGCAATGAATAATTTTTCTTTAATATACTTTCTTAATTTTACGTCCTCCACCAGGAATTCGCTAAAGTTCTTATCATTAGCGTACCATTTTGTATCCCAGTCTTTAATAATTCCTATTCTTAAACCATGTGGATTAACTTTCTGCCCCATTAGTCAACCTCCTTCCCTATTTCTGTTCCCTGACAACCAGTGTTATATGACTGGTTTTTTTGTTGATTCTGTAAGCTCTGCCTCTTGCTCTTGGTTGAATTCTCTTTAAGATACTTCCCTGATTGGCATAGCACTCGCTGACATAAAGGCTATCCCTGTCAAGGTCGTTATTGTTGACTGCATTTGATTCTGCAGATTTTAAAAGTTTCAAAAGAACCTCCGAAGCAATCTTCGGAGTATACTTCAATATGGCATAGGCCTCGTCAATTTTCTTTCCACGTATAAGATCAAGTACTATTTTAACCTTTCTTGGAGCAATCCGAATATACTTTGCAGTTGCTCTTCCCTCGTCTTTGCCTATTCCAAGTGCCTTCTTTTCCTTTTTTGTAAGCAAAGCAGGTTTATTATATTTTCTATAGGGTGAATTGTATTTTTCCATTATTTCATCCTTTTTTTCCAGGAGTTCATCTCTGGATATTGCTTTACTCCCCAACCTTAACTCCTCCTTTCAAAACTTCTCGTAAATGTCCTTCAATTTAAACCACCGGCATCAACAGCATCAGTATATTGTTTTCAATTGTAACCGTATCATATTTCTTACTGCTGCCGGTTGAGGATTTATTTCAATGCGGTTGACTTTTCAGTATGAGCACCATGTCCCCTGAATGTCCTGGTCGGTGCAAACTCACCTAATTTATGTCCTACCATATCCTCGGTGATATATACCGGAACATGTTTCTTTCCATCATGTACTGCTATAGTGTGACCTACCATTTGCGGGAAAATTGTTGATGCCCTGGACCAGGTCTTCAAAACTTTCTTTTCGTTCTTGTTGTTCATTTGCTCTATCCGGTGGAGCAGCTTCTGATCCACAAACGGTCCTTTCTTAACAGATCTACCCATTTAGCCTATTCCTCCTTCCGTTAACCTGATTTGCTTTGGCAATGCATTATTTAACATTTCTTCTTCTGACAATGAACTTGTCAGATTTATTCTTCTTCTTTCTTGTTTTATAGCCTAATGTAGGTTTACCCCACGGAGTAACAGGACTTGGCATTCCTACCGGAGACTTGCCTTCACCACCACCATGCGGGTGATCAACAGGGTTCATAACAACACCTCTGACAGTAGGTCTTATGCCCATCCATCTCTTTCTACCGGCTTTTCCGATAGAAACGTTTTCATGTTCGAGATTTCCAACTTGACCAACTGTAGCTCTGCAGTCAAGAGATATCATTCGTACTTCCCCTGACGGCAAACGTACCTGAGCGTATTTGTCTTCCTTGGCCATAAGCTGTGCTGCGCCACCTGCTGATCTTACCAGTTGTGCACCTTTTCCAGGTTTCATCTCAATATTGTGAATCATGGTACCAAGGGGGATTTTCCCTATGGGCAGCGCGTTTCCTGCCTTAATATCTGCATTTTCACCTGACTCAACAATGTCGCCAACTTTTAGTCCGTCTGGAGCCAGTATATATCTCTTCTCTCCATCAACATAATGCAGAAGGGCAATGTTTGCCGTTCTGTTAGGATCATACTCTATATAGGCAACTTTAGCCTTGATTCCGTCCTTGTCCCTCTTAAAGTCAATAACTCTATATTTACGTTTAGCCCCTCCTCCGCGATGTCTTACGGTGAGCCGGCCATATGAGTTTCTTCCTGCATTTTTCTTCTGAGGTTCCACCAAAGACTTCTCAGGTTCTTTCTTGGCTATATCCTCGCTCCTTAAAACAGTCATGAACCTTCTACCAGGCGAAGTTGGCTTAAACTTTTTTATTACTGCCATTTTCTTTCACTCCCATCAACCTCAAAATTATTGCACTGCTCCGAATTCTTCTATGCTTGTTTTATATTTCCTGGTTTCAACAACCTTCTTACCATCTTTGGTCAGATATGTTTCCGGTTTCGGGTCAGTATCAATCTTAACAATCGCCTTTTTCCATTTGGATGTTGTTCCTTCATGAACACCTAATCTTTTTTCCTTCCCCTTGTAGTTAATGGTGTTCACATTAAGGACCTTTACCTGAAACAGTTGCTCTACGGCATTCTTTATGTCCGTCTTTGTTGCTTTTGTATCAACATAGAAGGTGTACTTTCCCTCAGCCATTTCCACATTGCTTTTTTCTGTAATGATTGGCTTTAAAATAATGTCCTCCGCGAACTTCATTATGCGTACACCTCCTCGATCTTGGCTATTGCATCTTTTGTGACAATAAATTTACTATGCTTCAAAATGTCATATACATTGATTGTATTAACCAGAGATGTCTTTACATTAGGTATATTTCTTGCAGACTTGATTATTTTTTCATCCACACTTGGTATAACAACCAGAGCACTGTTGTCAACCTTCAGGTTTCCAAGAATTCTGGCCATCTCTTTTGTCTTGATATTTTCAAGTTTCAGATCATCAAGTACAACAATGTCATTTTCTGCCACTTTTGCCGACAATGCCGACTTTAAAGCCAGCTGTCTGACTTTCCTGGGCAAGGTATACTTATAGCTTCTCGGCTTGGGTCCTAAAGCTATACCACCTTTTGTCCACTGCGGTGAACGTATGCTGCCTTGTCTGGCACGGCCTGTTCCCTTCTGCCTCCATGGTTTGATACCGCCGCCTCTGACTTCAGCCCTCGTTTTCGTGCTTTGTGTTCCCTGCCGCTTGTTGGCCAATTGGTTTAAAACTGCAAGGTGAAGCACATTTTTATTTACTTCTACTCCAAATATGCTATCGCTTAATTCTATGTCACCTATAACATTGCCTTCTGTATTATATAAATTAACTTTCGGCATATTATATCCTCCCCTCGTGTTAATTCTGCCGGAACTTCCTTAATGAAAACCAAAATTTATTTTTTTACCGGCTTTGTCGAATCTTTGACTACAATTAAACCTCCACGCGGACCCGGTACGGCACCCTTTATTGCCAAAAGGTTTTTCTCGCTGTCAACTTTAACTACATCAAGATTCTGAACCGTTACTTTGTTTACTCCCATGTGTCCCGGCATCTTTTTGCCTTTTAAGACTCTACCCGGGCTTGTATTTGAACCCATTGAGCCAACACCTCTGTGATACTTCGAACCATGAGTCCTTCTACCGGTATGCAGGCCATATCTCTTAATAACGCCCTGATAACCTTTACCTTTTGAAATACCGCTTACATCAACTTTGTCCCCGGCTGCAAACATATCGCCAACTTTTATTTCCTGTCCAACTTCATATTGGTCGGCGTTCTCAATACGAAACTCCCTGAGATGCTTTTTCAGGCTCAGATTGGCCTTGGTAAAATGTCCTTTATCCGGTTTATTCAGTCTCTTTTCCTTAACATCTTCAAACCCGACTTTTATAGCGTTGTACCCGTCGTTTTCCAGCGTTTTCTTTTGAACTACCAGGCATGGCCCGGCTTCGATTACGGTAACGGGAACAACCATACCCTTATCATCAAAAATCTGAGTCATTCCTACTTTCTTTCCAAGTATGCATTTCTTCATTTAATTACTACCTCCTATGGTTATTGGTTCATATAATCCTGCAAATTATACGAACTTGACCTTTTCTGTTTGCCTTATAGTTTGATTTCAATATCAACGCCTGCAGGTAAATCCAACCTCATTAAAGCGTCAACAGTTTTGGGTGTTGGCATCAATATATCAATCAATCTTTTATGTGTCCGCATTTCAAACTGTTCTCTTGAATCCTTATATTTATGTGGTGCCCTCAAAATTGTGATAACTTCTTTCTTTGTGGGCAGAGGTACCGGACCTGATACCGATGCACCTGTTCTTTTCGCAGTATCTACTATTTTCTCTGCGGATTGATCCAAAATCTGATGATCAAATGCTTTCAACCTGATTCTGATTTTTTGTGTGTTTGCCATACATAAACCTCCTTTATTAGCTACGTACAACAAGCAACTGACTGTACACTATGCCGGGTGTTTCACACTCGGTTATTTAAAAGCCCAGGACAATTATTGGCCAAATAGCCGCAATTAACCTGGGCAGTGCTTACTTGCATTAAAAAATACAAATAGACAGTGACTTGTCGCCCGGTTTCTCGAATCGGACATTCTCAATAGAAATTACCTATTATAATAATAGCAACCTTCTATATCATCGCATGCCACGTCACAACGTACAACATTATACAATAAGGAAAAATAAATATCAAGGATAATTTTTTAATTTTAAAAAAATTTTTTTGAGGCCAGGGGGACGGTTCTTCTGGTGCCCTTTAGCGGGACCAATGGTAGCGAAACCAAGGGTGAACCAAGGGGACGATTTTTCTGGTTCCTCCTCTAAAAAGGGAACCGCAGGAACCACCCTGGTACCAGAAACTACCTCGTTAATTCATTCATATATTCGTCAATTTCCACAACGGAACCCGTCAGTCTTGATTTTTCAGCAGCAAATGCCATAATGTGACTTTGAACCGAAAGGTCTGCGGAAGTGAGTCCCTTCTCTCTGCCATCACTTTGCACCAGACGGACAAATTCCTTCATAATTTTAATATCGCCGCCTCCATGGCCTTCACGGGCATTCTGCAGTATAATTTTCTCATTTTCTCCGGAGGCAAAATCAATTATTTCTATCTCCTTCTTTTCCATGTGGCCGCGAATTTCTCCCTTTGTACCCATCAGCTTTATGGTTCTTGTGCAATCCTTTGTGAACGCGCACATGGTAAATGCTGCTGTTACTTCGTTGTCAAACGCCAGATTCACTACCTGATGGTCGACAACATTATTATCACAGTAGTAGACACAGCGCCCGTAAGGACCCTCCTTCAATGCCCTGGTCCTTCCTTCAATACTCATATCGGTGCATATGGCAGCTGTAGGCCAACCGGTATTTTCCGTAAGATATTGCCGTGGAGCATAGTAAATACATTCATCTGAAACGGGGCATCCGTCCAGGCAACGTTCCGGTGCTCCTTTGGGGGCGTTTTCTTTCTTAAAATGGGTCAAGGAACCGAAGGAAGATACCTTAATGCATTTGCCGCCTGCCAGCCAGGCCATTATATCCATGTCGTGACAGCATTTGGCCAGAATCATGGGACTGGTCTCATCAGAATTTCTCCAGTTTCCTCTAACAAAACTATGGGCCTGATGCCAATATGCCACATTTTCATTGTGTTGTATCGATATCAGTTTTCCTATCCTTCCTTCATCCAGCATATTTTTAATTGTTGAAAAAAAGTCGGTATACCTTAGCACATGGCATACCAGGAATACCCTTTCCTTTTCCTTTGCAAGTTCCCCCATCTTGATGCACTCAAGAGGATCCGGGGACATAGGCTTTTCAACCAGCAGATGATAACCTTTTTCCAAAGCTTTTATTGCAGGTTCATAATGCATCTTATCCTGAGTGCATATTAATAGTGCATCTGCCAGTCGTGGTTTTTCAAGCAGCTGCTCCCATCTTTCAAAACACATATCTTCAGGAATTGAGTGTGTTTTGCAAAAATACTCTCTTTTTACCTTGTCAGGTTCTGCCACCGCAACGAATTGGATCTCATCCGGATGCTTTAATGCATAACTTGCATATGCATATGTTCCTCTCATCCCTGCTCCAAGCAATACAGCTGTTATTTTACCCATATTCGACAACCTCCCGTGTCAAGACCTATTAATTACCATGAACAAACCGGCTTTCGGCTAAAAAAAATACAAGCCTGATTGACACAATTATGATATCTATTATACTATTGGCTTCTATTGTTTTCAATTTTTCTTTATTTGTGCAAATTGATGCAGCCAAAGTTCATGGGTTATCCGTTCAGGCATAGTAAAATATGAACCGTTGTGCGAACATCTATAACCTGCAATGATACCGGCAATGGTTGGCAATTCACAGGAAGCTTCCACATCTTCGGCAGTAAAAGTATGTCGTGCTTATATTGGAGTAACATTTCAACAAAACCTGAATTTTCACATGGTCTGCTGTTACCTGTTATCATTCATACCCATAAAGAAAGCCCTGTGCTGCATCAGCACAGGGCTTTCATATAAATCTGGCAACTACCTACTTTCCCGGGACGTCACCGTCCAAGTATCATCGGCACGAGGAAGCTTAACTGCCGTGTTCGGGATGGGAACGGGTGTGGCCTTCCTGTTATTGTTACCAGAAACT
>DUMO01000056.1 GCA_012839865.1 Clostridiaceae bacterium | reverse complement strand
ATAACAACTAATTTATAACTCAATTGCTGCGCTGCTCCTTTTCATGTACAACAGGCATTTATATCTTATAATGCCTGCTGGATTTATTGGCTGACTAATCGGCAAGTTCCGCCAGAATTTCCACATGAGGCAGTTTAATAACCTGCCCGGTGTTTATCTGGCTGGGGTCTGAAATATTGTTGTATTTAGCAACCGCTTCATAATAATCGGGATTTCCATAAAACTTTCTGCATATTTCTTTAAGCCAATCGCCCTTTTGCACCGTATAAAGCACATCTTCCTTGTCTTCACCGGGTTGGTTTAAAGAAGGTGTCGGCTTGACAGTCGGAGTCGGCTCCGGTGTAGCACCAGTTGCAGGTGGTGTCGGCTCAACAGATGGAGTAGATCCCGGAGATGTTCCTTTGGCAGGTGGTGTTGGACCGGAAGGCTGAGATGATTCCGGTGTTGCACCTGGTCCAGGTATTGCCGGGTCATGAGGCGCAGGAGACTCTGTAGCATTACCTTGCGGAGGTGTCGGTCTTACAGAAGGAGAAGATTCCGGATCTGTGCCTGATACAGGTACCATCGGTTCAGCACTTGGCGAAGACCCCGGTGCCGTGTCTGGCGCAGGAGTCGGTTCAATAGATGGCGATGACCCAGGTGCAGAGCCGGGTACAGGTGTTGCCGGTTTAGCGGAAGAGGACGGCTCCAAAACACTGCCTGGAGCGGTTGTCAGTTCAATAGCCGGAGAAGATTCCGGTACTGTGCCGGGAATGGAATCCGGATTACTTTCGTTGCTCCCTGAAATGTCATCTGATGTATTTATTTGAGCATCCACAGGTTCCTGAATTGATCTGCTCAATTTGTACAGAAAATTACCGCCCAGATATAAGCTTGCAATCAATATAAGCAAACTTATAGCAACCAAAAATGCTTGTGCAATTTTGCGGGATTTTTTCCGTCTCTTTGGCATGATGGCAATATCCGATGAAGCCTGTATATTTTGCTCCGGAGCAGGTTCTTCACCGTTGCCGATAAATAATTTCAAAAAAGGCCTGAATTCATTGTATGCACTTTGAATGTTATCATAACCTTTGTTTTTACAGGTTTGAAGGTAATTCTGGAATGATTGGGGCAAATCATTGTAATTTTCAAATATATTGTCCAAAATAGTTCCCAGGCGCCCAACCACATCAAGATCTTCAGCGGAATCCTTTCTATCCCTGAAATCAAAAATGTGGCTGAAATATACAATACCATATTTATTTATGTTAATATTATCGGGGTTCATCAGGGTGTACTGGAAAATCACCGATGTCTGTTTTATCTCCATTGCATTAATGAAAAAGCTGTTTGCAATTTTCAACCTGTTTAAGAGGGAAGGGTTGATTGAGTCTATGTACTGTTTAACTTTGAAGGGTTCGGCATATGCAAAAACAGCATAAAGCTTGTTGTTTTCCAAAACATGCTCCACATAATACATATAGCGTGTATTTTTCAATACTTCCAAATCAGGCAGGAGCAAATTTACGAGTGCATTTTTCTTAAATATGTTTATGATATATTCTTCGTCTTCATTTATTACCAGGGATTTTTTTATACAAACAATAACTTCTTGATCCGGTCCCATTATTATAACTTTTTTAATTCTGTATTTGCCCAGTATCAAATCGCTTTTCAAATATGTCACCCCAAAAATTTACATAAGAAACACAACTTAAATGAATCAATTTTTTTGATATAGTTTATTCTAACATGTTTATGCCAACAGAACAATGCGAATATGGTTTTATTGTCGTTTTTTCAAATTATTAGAAAGCACTTTAAATCTCTTTTCCTGCAATTTGCTGCAGGCAGTTGTATCAGGATTGATTGTTCAAGAAATAATAAGCCTGGACAACAATAAAAATCTGCTGAAAACAATTATTTTACTAATTAATGCCTTGTATACAATATGCAAATTGTATATAATAATCAATGGGTGTCCGCTTATGAATCCCGGTCCTGCAAGGCAGGGCTGCAATGGGGTTCAGGGGCGTTCACCAAAGGAGGACATGTCAGAAAAGACTGAATAATGTAAAATTTCACACTATGGAATGAATGCATGTCCGGAATAATTTTGTGAGGGCAAAACTCAACTTAATTTTTATGCTATTAGGAAAGGGGCATACTACATGAAATTTTTAGAGCAAATAATTAATCGTGCAAAAGCCAACAAAAAGACCATTGTGTTGCCGGAAAGCACAGATATTAGAACGGTTACGGCAGCCTCAATGGTTCAGAAGCAAGGAATAGCGGATGTGGTTCTGATCGGCAATGAAAATGAAATTAAAAAACTTGCAGGTAATCTTGATTTAAGTGGTGTGAAAATAGTTGACCATTTAAATTCGAAAAAACTTGCTGAATATGCCGATACTTTTTATGAAATGAGAAAAGCCAAGGGTATGACACCGGAACAGGCCCTGGAGACAATGAAAAATCCCCTTTATTTTGGTGTTATGATGGTTAAAAAGGGAGAAGCCGACGGTATGGTAGCCGGTGCAATCAATTCCACCTCCAATACTCTGCGTCCTGCTCTTCAGATACTTAAGACCGCACCTGGAACAAAGCTGGTTTCTGCCTTTTTTGTCATGGTAGTACCTGACTGTGAATACGGTCATAACGGGACTTTCATATTTGCAGACAGTGGCTTGGTTGAAAACCCCAATGCCGATGAGTTGTCTGAAATAGCGATTACTTCAGCAAAAACATTTAAACTCCTTGTGGAAGCAGACCCGGTAGTGGCAATGCTTTCGTATTCCACTTATGGAAGCGCAAAGAGCGAACTTACCGAAAAAGTGATTGCTGCTACAAAACTGGCAAAAGAAAAAGCTCCCCATCTGCTTATTGACGGCGAACTACAGGGAGATGCGGCTTTGGTAGAATCTGTCGGAAAGTCAAAAGCGCCGGGAAGTCCGGTTGCCGGTCATGCCAACGTTCTCATATTCCCCGACTTGAACTGCGGCAACATTGCGTACAAACTTGTACAAAGACTGGCTAAGGCAGAAGCATATGGTCCTATTACCCAGGGTATAGCAAAGCCTGTAAACGACCTGTCAAGAGGCTGCACTGCTGAAGACATAGTCGGAGTTGTTGCCATCACATCGGTCCAGGCGCAGGCACAGGAATAGGATTTACAACGGATTACAATAGAGTACATTTGGTTTAAAAAAAAGAGGACCTGACATGCCAGAAGCTCAATGGAGGAATGTATTTGGAGCCGGCAGTGGGCGAAAGGCAAAAATTAAAGAATTAAAGGAGTAATCCAAATGAGAATATTAGTAATTAATTCTGGTAGTTCTTCTTTAAAATATCAGTTAATTAATATGGAAGAAAACAAGGTTCTGGCTAAAGGATTGTGTGACAGAATCGGTGTTGGAAATTCGTTTTTAAAACATACAAAGGCGGGCAATGATACGGTTGTGCTTGATAAGGACATGTACAACCATAAAGTTGCAATCAGGGAAGTTATAAATGTTCTGACCGATAAAAAGTATGGTGTTATTTCCAGTATGGATGATATAACAGCTGTAGGCCACCGTGTAGTTCACGGAGGAGAAAAATTCAAACAGTCGGTTATAATAAACGAATCGGTAATGAAAACCATAAGGGAATGCATTGAACTTGCGCCTTTGCACAACCCGGCAAATATTACCGGTATAGAAGCATGCAGGGAAGTAATGCCTGATAAGCCGATGGTTGCAGTATTTGATACCGCATTTCACCAGACAATGCCAAAACATGCATACCTTTATGCAATTCCATATGAAGCATATGAGAAATATAGCATTAGAAAATATGGTTTTCATGGAACTTCACACATGTATGTTTCCCAAAGGGCAGCAGCAATGTTGAACAGACCAATCTCCGAACTTAAGCTGATTTCATGCCACCTTGGCAATGGAGCAAGCATATGCGCAGTCAAAGGCGGGCAGTCGGTGGAAACCAGCATGGGATTTACACCTTTGGCAGGCCTTGCAATGGGTACAAGAAGCGGCGATATCGATCCGGCGGTTGTACTTTATCTAATGCAAAAGGAACAGATGTCGATTGATAAAATAAACGAGTACCTGAATAAAAAATCCGGTGTTCTTGGAATATCAGGAGTAAGCAGTGATTTCCGTGATATTGAAACTGCTGCGGATTCAGGAAATGATCGGGCAAAGCTTGCCACTGACATCTTCTGCTACCGTGTAAAGAAATATATCGGCGAGTATGCAGCTGTAATGGGCGGTGTCGATGCGGTGATATTTACAGCCGGAATTGGAGAGAATAATTCCCTGGTAAGAGCACAAATTCTAAAGGACCTTGAATACATGGGCATCAAGGTTGATGAAGAGAAAAATAAACTCCGGGGGATGGAGATTGACATCAGTACGGATGATGCGAAAGTCCGGACTTTAGTAATTCCAACCAACGAAGAACTGGCAATAGCAAGGGAAACTATACGGCTTGTAAAAAATTAAATAGTAAAGAAATTCAGGGTGCAGCATCACCCGAAACAATCAGTTCAAATACCTTATTAAGATAAATTGGGGGGCACCTGGCCCCCTCTCTTGGCTAAATAGACCTGCTGGAGAAATAGAATCTTGACACCCTGGATTTTACTTAGTATAATGAAATGCGTTGGTCTTTTTGAGGTGATTATTGTGAAAGTTGATATTTCCGATATTGTGAAAACCGATGGCGCAATAATCGAAATAGAATTAGTTGAAAAGTTGAAAAGCCTCAATTTTGAGGCGGGCAGCGTTACATTTAACAGCCCTGTCAGGCTTGCGGGAAGACTGATGAATGTAAGTGGCATAATCAGCCTTAAAGGATATGCCGAAACAGAATATGAGGTTGAATGCTACAGGTGCCTTAAAAATTTAAATCGGAACATAAAAGTTAAATTGGAAGAAGAGTTTGTCAGTACCAAAAAAGACGATGGGGAAGCGGTATATACCTATGACAGCAATTTGCTGGACCTTGACAAGGTTGTTGTTGACAGTATATTGCTGAATCTGCCATTAAGGCAGTTGTGCAATGAAGCCTGTAAGGGTTTTTGCCCCAACTGCGGTACTAATCTGAATGAAGGAAGCTGCAGCTGCAAGGATGAAAAAATTAATCCTCAGATGGAGAAGCTGAAGGATTTTTTTAAATTTAATTAATATTGTATGGATGCACTTTTAGAGGATAAGGTGACGGATACAATGAGGAGGTGTTGAAATAAATGGCTGTACCAAAGCGAAAAACATCAAAGGCCAGAAAGGCGAAAAGAAGAGCACAATGGAAACTGGTTATGCCCGGATTGGTTGAATGCTCTCAGTGCCATACTTTGAAGCTGCCTCATAGGGTATGCAAGGAATGTGGTTATTATGACGGTAAAGAAGTAATTAAGGTAGAAGCAAAATAATTTCAGGAGTTTAAGTTGACTCCGAATGCCTTAACTTAATACAGACCGAAAATAACAAACAGCAGTTCAAATCTGCTGTTTTTATTTTTGCCTATGCAAATCGGCAGGCATGCTATATAATAAAATGATGACCGGCCTTGGTAATAAATAGCCTTGATGCATTGGTTTTTATGGAGGGTGTGTTATTTGGATTTTAACAGCAAAGTTATAAAAAGCGTTCAAAAGGGAAGTATTGCTGATGAGGCGGGAATTGAGCCCGGGGATACCATGCTGTCAATCAACGGCAAACCTTTGAAGGATGTGTTTGATTACAGGTTTTTAACGATAGACAGAGAAATCATGCTTGAAATTGAAAAGCAAAATGAGGAAGTATGGGAGATTGAGATATTCAAGGATGAATATGAAGATCTGGGAATTGAATTTGAGAATCCCATGATGGATAAGGCCAGGGGATGCACAAATAAATGTATTTTTTGCTTTATTGACCAGCTTCCGCCAGGAATGCGGGAAACCCTTTATTTCAAGGATGACGACACAAGATTGTCTTTTCTCCTGGGCAACTATGTTACCTTGACAAATATAACCTGGGATGATATAGAACGCATAAAAATATACAAGATGTCGCCTATAAATGTATCTGTTCACACAACCAATTCAGACCTTAGAGTATTGATGCTCAAGAACAGGTTTGCAGGCGATGTCATGAAAAAGATAAAAAGCCTGGTTGAAGGCGGGATCACTGTAAACTGCCAGATTGTGCTGTGCAGAGGGATTAATGACGGGGATGAACTTGATAAGAGCCTGTTTGACTTAAGTTCTCTCTATCCTGGCGTTAAGAGCATATCCGTGGTACCTGTCGGCCTTACAAAATACAGGGATAACCTTCCTGCAATAGAACCTTATGACAAGATGTCATCCCTGAAAGTTATCGAGCAGGTGAAGAAATGGCAGAAGAAAAACAAGGAAAAATACGGCTCGAGTATTGTTTATCTGGCTGATGAGTTTTATATAATGGCTGAGAAACCCATCCCGCCATATGAGCATTATGAAGGATTTCCACAGCTTGAGAACGGTGTCGGAATGATTGCTCTGTTTATTAACGATTTTAATAAACACATGAAGCGTAATTTGAAATTCAACGCCGGGCAGAGGGCTGTCAGCCTGGTAACAGGTGTTGCGGCGTATAAATTCATTAAAGATCTGGCATTGGAGCTGGAATCAAGATTTGAAGGACTCAAAGTCAATGTGTATGAAATAAAAAATGAATTCTTCGGAGAAAATGTTACGGTAACAGGTCTTTTAACAGGCCAGGATATTATCAGTCAGCTGACAGGCTGTGATCTGGGAGATGAACTTTTGATTTGCAGCTCAATGCTAAAATCCGGGGAAGATGTTTTTTTGGATGATTATACAATAAAAGATTTAGAAAAAATACTGAATGTTAAAGTCACTCCTGTCAGGAATACTGCAAAGGACTTTGTCAAAAACATTCTGGGAACAGGGAAAAAGTCATCTGATAAGAAGACTGGAAATAAACGCAATGGGAATTGAGATGTCCGGGAAGTTCAACAAGAGATTGCTTTTTTAATTATTTTGAATTAAACGAAATGGAACCTCCAATTTCCGGGATGCTCAACAAACGGTTGCATCTTTGAGACATTCGGAAATAAAAAGAAATGGAACTTAAGTTGTTATACAGGCGCGGCAGAGGGTTGCGCAAGATAAATAAAAAATGTTTGCAAAAGAACGGGGTGATTTGAAGTGGCAAAGCCGGTTGTAGCAATAGTCGGCAAACCTAACGTGGGAAAATCTACATTTTTCAATTATGTTGCCAAAAAGAGAATTTCCATAGTTGATGATACACCAGGTGTGACAAGAGACAGAATCTACACTGAAATAGAATGGCTGGACAGGAAATTTACATTAATAGATACGGGGGGCATTGAGCCATACGCAGAAGATCCAATTTTGCAGAAAATGAGGCAGCAGGCTCAAATGGCCATTGATGTGGCTGACGTAATTCTTTTCATGGTGGACGGTAAAGGCGGAATTACTTCATCGGACAAGGAAGTCGCAGAAATGCTCAGAAAAACACGCAAGCCGGTTGTCCTGGCTGTTAATAAGATCGATAATGTGGGAAGTCCGCCTCCGGAAGCATATGAATTTTATAACCTGGGAATAGGTGATTTGTTTTTAATCTCATCGGTTCACGGACTTGGAATAGGCGACCTTCTTGACAGGCTTTATGAACTTTTCCCAAAAGAAGGGGAAGAGGATTATGACGAAGATATAATCAAGGTGGCTGTCATTGGAAAGCCGAATACGGGAAAATCATCCCTCATAAATAAAGTATTAGGGGAGGAACGTGTAATTGTCAGTGACATACCGGGTACCACAAGGGATGCAATAGATTCTTATGTCGAAAAGGGAGAAAACAAATATGTATTCATTGATACTGCAGGCATAAGAAGACAGAGCAAAATACGGGAGAATATTGAAAGATACAGTGTCATACGTTCATGGACCGCCATTGAACGGGCAGATGTATGTGTTGTAATGATTGATGCCCAGGATGGAGTTACGGAGCAGGATACCAAAATAGCAGGGTACGCCCATGATGCCGGCAAGGCTTCGGTAATTGCGGTGAATAAGTGGGATCTTGTTGAAAAATCAACTGGAACTTTGGAAAAATACAGGAAGAAAGTCATGGAAAAGCTGGCTTTCATGACATATGCCCCGATAATCTTTATTTCAGCCCAGACGGGCCAGAGGTTGGATAAGTTGTTCGAATTGATAAATTATGTGTCAAACCAGGCTTCAATGAGGATTTCAACAGGCATGGTAAATGATGTGCTGAATGAAGCTGTTGCAATAATGCAACCTCCATCAGACAAAGGAAAAAGGCTTAAAATTTTTTATATGACGCAAGTTTCGGTGAAACCTCCGACATTTGTGGTTTTTGTAAACGACAGGGAACTGATGCATTATTCATATGAGAGGTATATTGAAAACCAGCTAAGGAAGAGTTTCGGATTTGAGGGTACGCCTATTCGTTTTATAATAAGAGAGCGGGATAAGAGGTGATTTGATTGCTGATGGCGTTGAAAATTTTTGCAACCGTACTTTTGGGCTATCTGCTTGGAAGTATAAACACATCATTGCTTGTAGGCAGGTTTTACGGTATTGATATCAGAAGGCATGGCAGCGGAAATGCAGGAGCGACCAATACTTTGCGCACTTTAGGGAAAACTGCTGCTTTGCTGGTGGCAATCGGTGATGTGTTGAAAGGCGTCCTGGCATGTTTGCTCGGGAATTACATAATAGGGTATGTTGAAGGAATTGGTGACCTGGGAATAATGCTTGCCGGGCTTTTTGCCGTCATCGGGCATAACTGGCCTGTTTATTTCGGATTCAAAGGGGGCAAGGGGATTTTTACGTCAATTACCGTAATATTCATGATGGACTGGAGAATGGGACTTTTGCTGCTGGGTGTTTTTATCGTGATAGTAGCGGTTACAAGGTATGTTTCATTAGGCTCGGTGGCAGGCGCATTTTTGTTCCCCTTTCTGTCATTGCTGCCGGTATTTGAAAAGACTTTGACTTTTGCGTTTTTTGCCTTTATTATTGCAGTTATGGCAATTGTAAGGCACAGGGAGAATATCAGGCGCATTATTAAAGGAACCGAGTCCAAGTTGGGAAAGAAGAAATCATAATCAGTCTTAAGGAATAATAAAAATATCATAAGAAATTTCACCGTGCAATCATTTCGAAATACAGCAAATTAATTTGAACAAACCTGAAAAAAACGGACATATTTTTTGCGTTGCATTAATAATATTAACTATACGATGTATGTAAATCAAAAAAATATGGATTTTAAAAGCACAGGACTGCTTTTAAGCTATAGTTGACAGGTTAGGATACCAAATTCAGCCGTTAATTTGCCACAACCAGGTTGTTTAAATAATATAAGGAGGGTTGCCGGTGGAAAGGTATAATATTTATAAGCATATTGCTGATAGAACTCAGGGTGATATTTATGTAGGCGTTGTCGGTCCGGTCAGAACCGGGAAATCAACTTTCATTAAAAGGTTCATGGATCTTTTGGTTTTGCCGAACATTGACAATGAATTCAAAAGGGAAAGGGCAAGAGATGAATTGCCCCAAAGCGCTAACGGAAGAACAATAATGACAACAGAACCCAAATTTGTTCCAAATGAGGCTGTAGAAATAACATTAAACGAAAACATCAAGTTCAAAGTCAGAATGGTGGATTGCGTAGGGTACATAGTTAAAGGGGCACGGGGGTATCTTGAGGAAAATGCTCCGAGAATGGTGAATACGCCATGGTTTGATGAGCAGATACCTTTCGGCCAGGCGGCTGAGATTGGAACCAGGAAGGTTATAAATGAACATTCCACTATCGGTATACTGGTTACTACAGACGGTTCAATCACGGATATTGACCGGGAAGAGTATGTGGAAGCCGAAGAGCGGGTTGTCAGGGAATTGAAGGCCACGAACAAGCCCTTTGTAATGATCCTGAACTCAACAAATCCCGATGCTGAAGATACTATGCAACTTCGGGCGGAACTTGAGGAGAAGTATAAAATTCCGGTTGTAAGCGTTGATGCAATGAGGATGGGCATCGATAACGTTAATTACATTATGGAGCATATTCTTTATGAGTTCCCGGTTTGCGAGGTTGGCATAAATATTCCCAGGTGGGTGGAAGCCCTTTCACAGGATCATTGGCTGAGAGTGGATATGATAAATGCCATTAAGGAATGCTTCAGGAATGTAAGAAAGATAAGGGAAATAAAGGATTCCGTTGGCAGGTTCAATTATGACTTCATTAAAAAAGCATACATTGACAGGATAGACCTTGGCACTGGAAAGTCACTGGTGGAAATCAATACACCTGACAGGTTATTCTACAGTGTTCTAAGTGAACTGTCCGGTATTGAAATTGAGGGTGAACATAGGCTTATCACACTGATAAAAGAGCTTGCTGCGGTCAAGAAAGAATATTCAAAAGTTGAATACGCACTGCATGAAGTAAGAACAAAAGGATATGGAATCATTGCACCCCAGATGGATGAACTAACCCTTGACGAGCCTGAAATAGTGAGACAGGGCAACCGCTTCGGTGTGAAGCTGCGTGCCAGCGCGCCATCAGTACACATGATCCGGGCGGACATTGAAACTGAAATAGCTCCCCTGGTGGGTTCCGAAAAACAGTCTGCAGAACTGGTTAATTACCTCCTGGCAGAATTTGAGGATAATCCGGAGAAACTCTGGGAGTCTCAAATATTTGGCAAATCTCTGCATGAGCTTATCAAAGAAGGGCTCCAGAATAAATTGTTCAAGATGCCTGAGGATGCACAAATCAAGCTCCAGGAAACACTGCAGCGCATAATCAATGACGGAAGCAGCGGATTGATTTGCATAATATTATAACCTGCTTAATTATCAAGGCTATATATGGGTACTATGGTTGACCGAATGATTTTGACAAGGTTACATAAAAAGGCTTAAATTTAAGCCTTCTTTTTTTGCAGTTTTATGGTTAAACTTTGGCGTTTAAAATTCGTAATACATAAATTGCTTCAAATTCCAGCACAATTTTAGCTTCAGTTTGGAAATAATACTTTTGAAAGGAGGTCGGCGCAGTGAAAATTTTAAAGACACTGTTTTTGACATTGCTTTTATCGTGCCTGTTGTTCTCTTCGGTATTTGCAATAACTGATAAGGATAATCCTGTGAATGAGCAGGACCAAACAATTCAGAATGAAAGAGGCAAGTACCCGGGAGAAAGCAAAAAAATTGAGGATCAAGGTAATCCCATAGAAAATCTTAAAATGAAGAAAAAAATAATCGAGTCTCTGCGCAAGGAAGGAAAAATATCAGACGAAAAAGCGGCAGAATTGCAAAAAATTCTTGATGAGAGAATAAAAAAAATTGAGGAGTTCAATAAGCTTCCGCTTCAAAAGAAAAAGGAAATACTGCTTCAAAATTTCAAAACCAGGATAGAGGAGAAGGTAAAAGCGGGGAAGATAACCCGGGAACAGGCTGATAAAATCATCAAGGAATTCTCTGAGAAAATTAAGAAGTGGGATGGAAACGAAAATCCCAAATTCCGCAAAAAGCGTTTCAAATTGTTTTAAATTATGATCCGGATTTACTCCGGATCTTTTTTTATTCTATTTTTTAGCAGGGTTTTTGTGATATTTGTCGAATTGAATATTTATTAATTGATTGGAAAATCACTCAAAGTGATTCCAACTGTGCTTATTTCAGGGAGGATGACATGCGGAAGGTCTCCATTAACAATATAGAGTCAGGCTCCAGACTGGGAAAGACTATTTACAATGCCCAGGGAAGTGTTTTATTATCAGCGGGAATTGAATTAAACGAAAAGTACATAAAAAGGTTGGCAAGTCTTGGAATAACAGATTTATACATAGAAGATGGATTATCTGAAGGTATCGTTATAAAGGATGTAGTATCCGATCAAACACGTCGTGAAGCTAAGACAATTGTTTGTGAAGTTCTGAAGAATGCATCAGCTTCCAACTCCGTAGACAGGGAAAAGGTGCGGGGAGTAGCCAGAAAACTGGTGCAGGAGCTCCTGGCCAACGGAAAGATCATGATTAATCTAATGGACATCAAGTCTACTGATGGATATACCTATGAACATTGTGTCAATGTCTGTATTTTGTCGGTTATTATGGGAATAGGCCTGGGATATGATATTCCGAGTATTGAAGAGCTCGCCATGGGTGCAATTCTGCATGACATAGGCAAGATTAAAATACCCAATGATATATTGAACAAGCCGGACAAGCTGACAGAAGATGAATATAATATAATTAAACAACATACGGTTTTTGGCTATCAAATACTTAAAAACTCAGGAGGGTTCAGCCTTCTGACCAGATATATTGCCTTGATGCATCATGAAAGGGTTGATGGAAGCGGTTATCCTGTCGGAATCGAGGGGGAAAAACTCCACAAGTTTGCGAAAATAGTCAATGTTGCCGATGTTTATGATGCAATGACTTCCGACAGGATATACAGACCAAAACTGCCTGTTTTTAAAGCGGTGGATTACCTTTCTTCAATGTCGTCTCAACAATTTGATTCCGATGTTGTTAATTGTTTTTTGAGATATGTTGCCGTTTATCCGGTTGGCACAGGAGTTGTTCTTAATAATAATATGAAAGGTTTGGTTATGCGTGTAAACAGTCTGACAACAAGACCGGTGGTAAGAATAATTTATGATGAAAACGGAGACAAGCTTAATGATTTCTATGAAATTAATCTAATGGAAATTCCTGATCTTTATGTAGTTGACACTTGTGAGTTGTGATTCGGTAAAAAGTTACAGCTCAGTGTTAATACTAACGAAATACTGGAAGAATTTTCAGAAGTGTTGTAAAATTAAAATGATGGAAGTTATAATTTTGGCTGAAAAAGAAAAAACCTGGCGAAGTATGGGGGTCTAAAATGCGAAAAATTCTCATAGACCAAGTAGTTGACGGCATGATTCTTGCCAATTCCATTCTCAGTCCAAATGGCAAGGTTCTGCTGAAAGCCGGTGTAGAGCTGAACAACAGTTACTTAAAAAGATTGAAACTGCTTGGTATTTCTGAAATATATATTGAGGATGATATCTCGGAAGGTATAAATGTTTTAGATGTGGTGTCAGAAGAAACCCGACAGGAAGCTATGTCCATCATACAGAATGTAATGATAAGTCTAAGGAATGATTCAGGTTTTGACACTAAGCAGGTGCATGATATTGCAGAAAAACTTATAAGCGAGCTTGTTGCAAACAGAAATGTAATGGTTAATCTTTCGGATATCAAGTCCCTGGACGGATATACATTTGCGCATTCTGTAAACGTGTGCATATTGTCAATAATCCTGGGCATCGGAATGGGATTCAACATGAACCGTATAAAAGAACTTGGAATAGGGGCGTTCCTGCATGATATCGGCAAAGTTCTGGTTCCTATGGAAATACTGTGCAAACCTTCCCAACTGGTGCCGGAGGAATTTGAAGTAGTTAAAAAACATGCCAATTACGGTTTTGAAATACTGAAAAAATGCGACAACATCAGCACTATTTCCGCCATAGTAGCCTTTGGTCACCACGAAAGGCTTGATGGCAGCGGATATCCATTGAAACTTAGGGGAGAAAGCATTCACCAGTTTACACGTATTGTTTCTGTTGCGGATGTATACGATGCCATGACATCAAACCGGGCTTATCGGAAAAAATTGCAACCCCATGAAGCACTGGAGTATCTGACAGCTTTGTCAAACACTCAATTTGACAGTGCTGTGGTTGCTGCTTTCAAAAAACATGTTGCCATTTATCCCGTAGGTTCAGGCGTTATGTTGAACAACAGGCAGAAGGGCATTGTCGTAAAGAATAATCAGAATCTACCTACAAGGCCTGTAGTAAGGATTATATATAACGAATACAATCAAAAGCTGAACGATTTCTATGAAATAGACCTTTCAGAAAGGTTGAATCTTTTCATTATCGGAATATGCCAGTTGTAATGTTAAGGACGGAGGAAGATTCTCCTGGCTTTACGTTATTACTTTATTCAAATATAGTTTCACGTAAATGAAATGTATACAGAACATAACAGACAAGAGAACTTTTCTCCTGTCTGTTTCTCTGTTATTGTTCAGCATACATTTCATTTGCATGAAGTTGCATTTGATCAAACATGCCAGCCCTATTTGTCTTTTTGCCTGCTGCCTGTCCTGATTGAGTTAAAAACTATGCTGTGCTATAATTTAATTGCGTATTGAGTAATTTTTTATATGCATTATTATATTGCAAAGGCAGATATGAAAAATGGAGCATGGCAATATTCAAAAAAAACCAAGCCCGAATCAAAATCCTGAAAAGTTCGTTCACCTTCATGTGCATACTGAGTACAGTCTTTTGGACGGAGCCAATAGGATAAAGGATCTTATAAAACATGTAAAGGACCTTGGAATGGACAGTATGGCCATTACCGATCATGGCGTGATGTATGGCGTTGTTGATTTTTACAAGGAAGCCAAAGCCCACGGAGTAAAACCGATACTGGGTTGCGAAGTATATATGGCCCGAAGGTCAAGGTTTGACAAGGAATCCTCCATGGACTCCGACCAGGGGCATCTTGTATTGCTTGCAGAAAACAACAAAGGTTATAAAAACCTTATGAAGATAGTTTCCATCGGTTTTACCGAGGGCTTCTATTACAAACCACGGGTGGATTTTGAGGTGCTTGAAAAATACAGCGAGGGAATTATTGCATTAAGTGCCTGCCTTAGCGGGGATATCCCCAATGCCTTGCTTAACGGCAACTATGAGAGAGCTAAAGAGCTTGCCTTAAGGTTTAATAATATTTTCGGACAGGGTAATTTCTTTCTTGAGCTTCAGATATGCGGGGTAAATGAGCAAACCCTTGTCAACCAGAAGCTGATTGAACTTTCAAAAGAAACAGGCATTCCCCTGGTTGCCACAAATGACGCCCACTACCTAAAAAAGGAGAATGCCCGGGCCCATGAAATTCTGCTGTGCATTCAGACTGTGACCAGTATAAATGACGAGAACAGGATGAAATTTCCCACTGATGAATTCTACGTGAAATCTCCACAAGAAATGTGTCATTTATTCAGAAATATACCCGAAGCTATAGAAAACACTTTGAAAATAGCCGGGCGTTGCAATGTGGAGCTTGAATTCGGGAAGCTGCACCTGCCTGAGTTCAAGGTGCCGGGGGGAGAGGAGCCCTTTGAATTTTTAAGCAAGCTGTGTCATGAGGGGCTTATAGAAAGGTATGGAAAAAATGCAGCCCCAAATATAGTTGAAAGGCTTGTGTACGAGCTTTCGGTCATACGGCAAATGGGTTATGTTGATTATTTCCTGATTGTATGGGATTTTGTAAGGTTTGCCAGGGAAAAAGGCATCATGGTCGGGCCGGGAAGAGGCTCAGGTACAGGCAGTCTGGCTGCATACTGCCTTAAAATAACCAATGTGGACCCAATCAAATATAATTTGATATTTGAACGCTTTTTAAATCCTGAAAGAATAAGCATGCCAGATTTCGATATAGATTTTTGCGTTGCAAGAAGACAGGAAGTAATTGATTATGTAATAAAAAAATATGGGGAAGATAGGGTGGCCCAGATTATTACCTTTGGAACCATGGCTGCCCGGGGAGCCATCAGAGATGTGGGAAGAGCATTGGACATGCCTTACGGTGAAGTGGATCAGATAGCCAAAATGATACCCTTTATGCCGGGAATGACCATTGACAATGCCCTTGAGCTGAGTCCGGACTTGAAGGAACGTTATGAAGAGGATGAGAGGGTGGCCGAATTGATAAACACGGCTAAACTTCTTGAAGGCATGCCCCGGCATGCTTCAACTCATGCAGCCGGAGTTGTAATTTCCAAAGACCCCATAACGGAATATGTACCCTTGCAAAAAAATGACGATATAACCACCACCCAGTTTCCAATGGGGACAATTGAAGAACTGGGGCTTCTTAAGATGGACTTTCTTGGGCTGATGAACCTTACAATTATCCGGGATGCCATAGGAATGATTGAGCAAAACCATAATGTACGAATTGATATTGACAATATTCCCTTTGATGATGCCGAGGTCTATAAAATGATTGCGAAAGGGAAAACCAGCGGTGTTTTCCAGCTTGAAGGCATCGGTATGACCCAGTTTATGACAGAGCTGAAGCCTGAATCCCTGGAAGATATTATTGCCGGAATTTCATTATACAGGCCGGGGCCCATGGACCAAATACCGAAATATGTGAAGTACAAGAACAACCCGGATGAAATTGTATACAAGCACCCGCTTCTAGAAAAAATACTGTGTGTAACCTATGGGTGCATTATATACCAGGAACAGGTCATGCAGATTGTGCGTGAACTGGCCGGGTATTCGATGGGACGGTCGGACCTGGTCCGGCGTGCCATGGCCAAGAAAAAAGCGGACATAATGAACCAGGAAAGAAAAAACTTTATATACGGAATTACTGATGAAAAGGGAAATGTTATAGTAAAGGGAGCCATCAGGAACGGTGTCGATGAAAAAACTGCAAATGATATTTTTGATGAAATGGTGGATTTTGCGTCCTATGCTTTCAACAAGTCCCATGCAGCAGCCTATGCCGTAGTTGCGTATCAGACAGCATGGCTTAAGTATCACTACCCGGTGGAGTTTATGGCGGCACTTTTGAACGGAGCCCTTGGTGACAGCACCAAGGTATCAAAATACGTAAATGAGTGCAAATCCATGGGCATTCAAGTGCTTCCGCCAGATATTAACGAAAGCCATATCAGCTTTAAGGTGGTAAACGGAAGAATCAGGTTCGGGCTGACTGCCGTTAAAAATGTTGGAATAAATGCAGTAAAACTTATTATTACGGAAAGGCAGAAAAACGGTCCCTTTAAGAATTTCAGGGATTTTTGCGAACGCATAGGCGGACAGGATGTAAACAAAAGGTGTATTGAAAGCCTGATAAAATGCGGGGCATTTGATTCTTTTGGCATTTACAGGTCCAAACTCATGGCAGTTTACGAAAAAATGATTGACGGGGTTGCAAACAGGATAAAGAAGAATATTGAAGGGCAGCTGTCTCTGTTCCAGATATCCGATTCCGGGCTTGTTGACGATGAAAAGGAAAATTATCCGGAACTTAATGAATATCCTCACGAAATGCTTCTTTCTATGGAAAAAGACATGCTTGGGTTGTATATTTCAGGCCACCCCCTTGATGAGTATCGGAATGTGCTGAAAAACTATGTAACACTTTACAGTACCGACCTTGAATTGGAATCCGGGGAAGATGGCCGGGAAATTAACGGGGAAATAAAAAATATAAAAGACGGTATGAATGTTTCAATAGGGGGAATAATTACCGGAAGAACGACAAAAACGACCAAAAGCAATAATATGATGGCGTTTATTACAGTGGAGGACCTTTATGGTTCAATAGAGGTTATAGTATTTCCAACGATCCTGAAGAAGTATCAAAGGCTTCTGGAAGTGGAAAGCATAGTGCTTATTAATGGAAAAGTGAGTATAAAAGAAGAAGAGGCGCCCAAAATTATATGTGAAAGTGTGGAGCCGGTAAAAAACATTACCAAGGCTGCAAGGATTTATTTAAGAATTACCGAAGAAATTGATGAGGAAACAGAGAGAAGTATTGAGCCACTGCTAAAGTTTTTTAACGGAAACACTCCTGTTTGCCTCTATTATGAGAAGGATAAGAGGAGAAAGGACCTGGACCGGGAATTTTGGGTAAACGTAAATGATTGCCTTGTAGCTGAGCTTGCAGCGAGACTTGGCAATGAGAACGTCAGGTTTGTATAGCAAGGGCAGGGAACAGCAATAGGGGGCTGGTTTTTCATTATTGATTTTTTGTCTGAAATAATATATAGTTAAGGTTGGGTGATGTGATTGGCGAAGTTTCTGCAATTATAAAGAAGAAAGTAAAGTAATTGGTGCCGATTTATTAAGGACAACCGGGGAATCTGAAAGTATCCCGGAAGTTCGATCATGTTTAAAAGGGGAGTGCGTTGAATGTGGACTGTTGTATACATGGCACAGAGTAAGGAAATTGCAACAAAACTTCAAGATTTGTTAACAAAGGAAGGCATATTGGTAAAGTTAAGCCCCATCAGCAAGAATCGTGACAATAACGATACGTATTATGAGGTACTTGTACCTGAATCTGAAGTTGAAGAGGCTCATAGCGTAATAATTGAGGGATTCTGATTTGCTTTTTCGGATTAATAAAATATGAAAACAAGCCCGTGTTTTTTAATAACACGGTTTTGTGTTTTTTAGGGCAAATACAGGGATTATAAAACATAAGACAAAGGTATGGGCATCAGTCTGTGCAGGAACTGTTGACACAGGGGTTGAAAAATAAAAAAACAACAGGTGATGTTTTATGATATGCAGCGAGACAAAACTTATTGTACGATATGCAGAAACTGATAAAATGGGAATCGTGCACCATTCCAATTATCTTGTCTGGTTTGAAGCCGGAAGGACGGATTTTGTAAAAAAGCTGGGTATGTCTTATTCTGACATCGAAAGCATGGGAATAATGTTGCCTTTAATAGAACTTAACTGCAAATTTTACGGTTCCGCAACATATGAGGACGAAATAACGGTAATTACTAGCATAAAAGATATTACTTATACGAGAATATACTTTAATTATGAAATATTAAAAAAAGGATGCCCAAAGCCGATAGTAACAGGTGAAACAGTTCATGTTTGGACCAATACCGGGTTGAAACCTGTTAATTTAAAAAAGTACAAGCCTGAAATTTATAATTTGCTTGCCGGTATTAAAGCCTGATGGCACAATTTGCACTTTACAATTGGGGCAATTCTGGCTATATTACATATATTTATTTAAATATATAGGTAGTAAGCATAATATGATATTATAACATTATTACTTATCATAAACCAGTACTTTTTATTGCAAGAACCATTACTGTTACCTTATGCCAGTCCATTGTCTCTAAAACAATCTGCGATGAACAGCAATTTGACTTCCTGAAAGTTGGAAGGATTTATTATATTGTTGAAATAAAACAGCAAATTGTGATAAACTTTATTATGTTACGGCGAAAGTAAGTATTCCACATGAAATATAACCTGAATGTTTGATTGATTTCCATTGCGGTAAAGTATATGCATCGCATTTTTTCATGTGCTTTTTGGAACTTTTGCTATAACAGGTACATGAATTTTTTATTGACTGTTTGTGTGTTTTTACATGCCACCAAACATCAGAGGTGAATAATGCTGAATCTACCTAATATTTTGACTGCTATAAGAATACTTTTGATACCCATTTTCGGTTATTGTCTGTTTGTAGAAAAATATATTGCAGCAGCGATTCTTTTTTTGGCAGGTGGTATTACAGATATCCTTGACGGGCATATAGCAAGGAAATACAATCTGGTTACTTCATTTGGAAAGCTTGCCGACCCCTTGGCAGACAAGCTGATGCAGCTTACGGCTCTGGCCATTCTCACATTTTTGGGCAAGATAGAATTAATTGTTTTAATTCTAATTTTAGCAAAGGAATTTTTAATGATTTTGGGGAGCGTATTGTTGTATAAGCGGAAAAATTTCGTAGTGTCTGCAAACTGGTACGGCAAATTGGCAACAGTTATATTTTATCTGGCCATAGTATTGATTATTTTCAACTCGCCATATGGTCATGTTTTCATAATAGCAGCCGTGCTTTTTGCATTATTTGCTTTTATTATGTATGCCAGAAATTTCAAAAAAATCAATAAAAGCTTGAATCACTAGCGGGGTTGCGACTTTGGTTGAACCTGGGAAAGTTCTGCAACATAACCGGACGGAGGATATATGTTTGGATATATAAGACCTGAAAAGCCCGAGCTCAAAATTCGTGAATATGAAGTATTCAGAGCTTATTACTGCGGGGTCTGCAAATCCATTGGAAGAAATTTTGGACAGCTTCCACGTTTGACATTAAACTATGATTCGACGTTTTTAGCGCTTTTGTTGTCTTCTGTTTCCCAGAGTGAGCCAAAGTCATGTATGGAAAGGTGTCTTTTGCACCCTGCCAATAGAAGGAGAGTGTACAGAGATGACAAAGCCATAGATTATGCTGCGGATATAAATATAATTTTATCCTACCACAGCTTGAAGGACAAATGGGATGACGACAAGCTTTTGATTTCACTTCCCGGCATGGCGGCTTTGCACCTGAAATATAAGAAGCTGAAGAATAAATATTCAAAACTGTGTTCTGCAGTTGAGGAGAATCTTTCAAAACTTTCAACGCTTGAAAAGGAAAAGTGTTCTTCAATAGATCAGGCTGCTGAACCTTTTGCAGCATTAATGGCGGAAGTAACCGGCTCCGGTCCGGTTATTGAAGATGAAAATACGGTGAAAATTCTAAAATGGCTAGGTTATAATCTGGGAAAATGGGTTTATATGATTGATGCGTTCCATGATATTGAGAGAGATATTAAAAGCAATTCATATAACCCGCTGATATATCAATATAAATATACTGAAAATGAAAATATTGCTGATTTTAAGAACAGAATCAAAAAGGATATGGAATTTACCCTGACATACTCACTTAATGAGATTTCCAAAGCATTTGAGTTGCTTGATGTGAAAAGAAACAGGGGACTGGTAGAAAACATTATTTATATGGGTATGCTAAGACAGACCGAGTTGGTTTTAAATAATATAAATTGTAAGGGAAAGCGGCAAAATTGATAACATAGGATTTAATGCAGTTAAGGGAGATGTGGTGAATTTGAAAAATCCATATGAAGTACTGGGGCTTAAGGAAGGCGCCAGTGAGGAGGAGATAAAGCGTGCTTACAGGGAATTGGTCAAAAAGTATCATCCCGACCAGTATGCAAATAATCCTTTATCAGACCTTGCAGAGGAGAAACTGAGAGAAGTTAATGAAGCCTATGAAATTCTTATGAAAAAAAGAGGAAGTTCCAGAGGATTCCGCAGGAATGACTACAACTGGGGCAGTACAAGCGGGAGCAGTGACGATATATTAAACCAGGCCAGGACACACATAAACCAGGGAAATCTTGGGGCAGCCGAGGAACTTCTTAACAATACCACCTACAGACCTGCTGAGTGGCATTATCTTAAAGGCTTGATTTTCCTCAAAAGAGGTTGGTATACTGAGGCATTGATGCAGATTCAGACTGCAGTCAACATGGAACCCAACAACTATGAATACAGGCAGACTCTTAACAGAATGTATGCTTCAAACCAGGGTTACAGGCAGTATTCCCATGGCCATGGTTATTCAAATGACGACCTTTGCACACTTTGCCAGTGTCTTTGGTGCACCGATTGCTGCTGTGAGTGTGCAGGAGGAGATTTTATACCCTGCTGTTAAGTTGACGTAAACAATTTGGAGGAGTCCCATGAGCAGGATAAATACCAGGAAAATTGCTTTGAACGGTTTACTTTCGGCATGCACGGTGCTGATATTGTTTTTTGCGACAACTTTGCCTACAAGCCGGTTGTCTCTGTATATTCTAAGCTCATTCTTGGTTTCAATAGTAATGATTGAATCGGGCTGTGCCGCAGGATGGCTTTTTTACATTTCCTCCGGGTTGATTTCCCTTTTTATTCTGCAGAACAAACTCGGAGTAGTGCCTTATATATCCTTTTTCGGGATTTATGGAATAATTAAATATTACATAGAGAAACTCAATAAAAGATATCTTGAGTACGTACTGAAACTGCTTTATTTCAATACGGTTCTGATAATTGCGTACTATGCGGCAAAAGAATTTTTACTGGAGGGCACCGAACTTGGAGTTCCTTTGCCTCTTGTTGCAATTTTACTTGAAATTATATTTATTGTTTATGACTATGTTTATTCTCTTTTTATTGGGTATTACAATTCCCGGCTGAGGAAGTTCGTAAGGTGACTGAAGCTGAAAAAAGCCTCTCCGTTGGATTTGCATTTGGTTCAGGCATTATTAGCGGGAATTCTCAGCATAAAAAGATTTCATCCAAAGAATTCTCCGCCAGAGAAGTCTTCCCTCAAAGCAGAAACAGCATATCAGCTGCCAGGCATGTTTTCACTTTCTTCCATTCTTACAGCCATCAATGAAAGAAACAAATTTGCTATACAAATTTTAGGAAGCGTGGTGGCAAGAAATTTTCTGTATAGAATCATGTTTATTGACTCGTCGCTGCCTACACCAATACAAGCAAGATATTTTGCATCTGCACTTCTCAGATCGGATACTTTATCGGGTATAAGGCTTTTTATATTACTTAATGGATTGGATAAAAATTTACTTTCTTTAAGCTCGCAATATTCTTTGAATATCAAATTGGCAAGTTCATCCGGGTTATACGTATTAAGGGAGTCTATTCCAAACACTTCTGCAGTTATTTCCAGTGCTGCCAAGACAATATTGCCTGCGTTTAATTCACCGTTTACATATCCTTTAATTGTTCTTAATATTCTGTAGTTTGCAATTATGTCGGAAGGCAGACGCATTTTCTTGATATCAAGCATGGAAAAAAGCATGTCAATGCTGTTTTGAGTCAAGGGGGTGGTAAGAAAATCATTTTTGTTTTGTACAGAGAAAAAGAATCTTTTACCTGTTAATTTGCCAAAAGCCTTAAGGGCGTCCAGATATCCCAGATCGATATTGTTTTTGATTATCTGGCTGTCGAAATGAAGAGTTCCGCCTAAGTGTCTGGAGTTTTTAATATATATTGTCTTAATGCCATCGAAGAAAATTTTTCTTACTCGTCCAATTCCTGAGCAATCAACCACGACAATATTCTCAATGCCTTTATCCGCAATCAGTGAAACAGGAATATTGTCATAAATCCCGCCGTCTACAAATATTTTATTTTCAATTGCCTGATTCTTGAATACAGGCAGTGATGCACTGGCAATCAGGTAATCAATCAGCTGCCCTTCAGGAATCTGCTCTTTATACACAATCACAGGTTTTAAATCTGACAGGGAAAAAGTTACAAGGCCAAAATCTATTTTTGATTTTCGAATGCGCTCTTCATCAATATATTTTAACAGCAACTCTCTGAGGGGTGATATATCAAGCCCTCCGTCTTTCAAAAGGCACCTTAAATATGTAATAAAATCTTTTATGCTTATGCGGTTTTCTTCGCTGAGGCTTATATTTTCAAGCTTGACAATGTTCTGTATGTTTAAATTTACCCAGATATCATACGCGGTTTCAAAGTCCCCCTGTACAAGCATGGCACCGTTTAAGGCACCTACCGATGTCCCTGCGACGGCCTTGATGTCAATTCCCATTTCCAAAAGAGCCTTCCAGACACCGATCTCATATGAACCTCTGGAACCGCCCCCTCCAAATACAACTCCATACTCCATACAAATAAATCCCTTTCGTTCAAATTTAAGTGCCTGAAATCAATTATACATAATTTTCCTCGGCAATGTAAGGCGGATTTAAAATTGTCAGGGATTGAATTTGTATAAAAAATATTTCAATTTGTATAAAGACAAAGTATTGATCTTGCAAATATAATCATTTGCAGAAGATATTGTTTTGGCTCAAATAATTTTTTTCTGATGGCTTGTTTATTGTTAATCACATCATTTAGTTATCTATTACAAATTTAAGGAGATGAATCAAATGAAAATTGGTTTTATCGGTCTTGGGAAAATGGGAAGCGGTGTCTGCTCAAATCTTATTAAAAATGGTTACGATACAACAGTATATGATATTTCGGATGAAGCAATGAAGAGGTTTGATGGAAAAGCCAGGCTGGCAAATAGTGATGTAGAGCTTTTCAAAATGTGTGATGTAACTTTCCTGTCTTTGCCGGGTTATCCTGAAGTAGAGGAGATGACTGACAAGTTCTTGTCTGTCGGAGTCAAGGGTAAGGCTGTTATTGACCTGAGCACCAGTACTCCCATGTCCAGCAAAGCTATTCATGCGAAATTCAAGGCAGCAGGCGGAGATTACCTTGATGCTCCTTTAACCGGTACACCGGTACATGCAGCAGAGGGGAAATTGGCTGTTAATGTTGGCGGAGATAAGGAAGACTTTGATAAATATAAAAGCATCATAGATTGTTTTGCCAGGGCAACCAATTATATAGGTAGTGCAGGTGCAGGGAATGTAGTTAAACTTGTAAACAACTATATAGGAATATTGACATCTGCCATTTGCGCTGAAGCATTCACCCTGGTGGAGAAGATGGGTTATGATGTGGAAAGGGTTTTCACAATTATTCAGGACAGCAGCGTGGACAGCTTGGCATATCGTAATGCGGTTAGCAACATGTGTATAAAAAAATCTTTCAATCACGGGTTTACGGTAAATTTCTGCCTTAAGGATCTCAGTTACTTTAAAATGCTTTTTGAAGAGATAAAAGCACCAAGTTTTGTTCTTGATGGAGCTCTAAATGTATATAAACTGGCTCGTATCATGGGACTTGGGGATAAAGGTGCAACTGAAGTTGTTAAGGTGGCATACAGAAATGTAGGAATTGACATTGAATAAGAAGCGCTGCGGGTAAATAAAACATTGTAATTTCGATACTTGCTAAATTTTTACAGTCTTATTATTCAATGATGCAGGAAAGGAAAAGGAATGTTATGGATAAGTTGAAAAACAGGGCTTTGCTGGGCTTCTATGAAAATGAATTATGCAATAATATTCTTCCGTTTTGGCTTGATAAATCCATAGATAAAGAAAACGGGGGCTTCTTTAATTGTTTTGACAATAAAGGAATAAAGCTGCTTAGCCGCGACAAGTACACATGGTCGCAAGGCCGCTTTGTCTGGCTATGGTCAAAACTTGCAATGACAGATTGCGGAACATTTACCAAGGCGCAAAAAAGCAAGTTTATGGATCTTGCCAAAAGCGGCCGTGATTTTCTTTTTGAACATTGCCTTATTGCTCCCGGTGACTTCAGATGCGTTTATGTCATGGATGAAACAGGCAGGCATAAATTATTGCCGGGATATGACCGTTATGATTTAAGCATTTCCGCCGACAATTTTGTAATTTGTGGATTTGCCAAATATGCAGAAGCATCCGGAGATATTGAAACTTATGAATTTTGTAAAAACTTGTACAAATCATATCTAGAGCGGGTAAACTCAGGAAACTACCCCTCATTACCTTATCCCTTGCCACCGAATTATACTACTCACAGCAGATTAATGGGCATTTCGAATTTGACCCGGGAAATGCATTTTGCAGCAAGGATTCTTGATCCCGGCTATTGCCCCGAATTAAGAGATATTTTGAAAGAGGCCAATGACGGGATATTGGACCATTTCGTTGATGAAAACAAAAATTTGCGTGAATATGTCTATTCAGACTTCAGCTACGATGAAAACCTGCTCTGCAATCATATGAATCCGGGCCATATAATCGAGGATATGTGGTTTATGATAGGTGCAGGTGAATTGCTTGGCAATGACCGGTATATTAAAGAAGCTTGCGCTATCACCTTAAGAGCGCTTCAAGCGGGCTGGGACAATGAGTACGGCGGAATATTGCATTTTTGCGGCATTAACGGCGGTAAACCCGGGGGTTCGACAGAAGGCATAGCGAATGAACATATGACAAAACTTGTTTTGAACAGTTGGGATGACAAGCTTTGGTGGATTCATTCGGAAGCATTGTATACTACACTCCTGTGCTATGAAAAAACCGGAGACGAAAAATTTCTTGAATGGCATGATAAAATTTTTGATTACACGTTTTCTTTTTTTCCAAACCCGGACCGTGAAACAAGGGAGTGGCTGCAAATACTGACCCGGGACGGCAAGCCCCAGGAGAAGGTTGTCGCGCTGCTGGTCAAAGACCCGTTTCATATAACAAGAAATCTGATTCTGATTATAGAGTTGCTTTATAGTATGCTGGAGAAATAAATGCAGGGATATTTGCATTACCAAGTGAATCATAAAGTTCTTGTTGACAAAACTGCTGTCAGAAAGCAAGGCCGTGAAGCAAATAAGCCTGGCTCTGTTAACTTAGTATGAAAGAAATGAGACCTGAAAGACCTCTGGTAGGTTAAAAAGGAAAAAAACCTACAATGGAAACTACTAGATGTAAGATAACACGAAAAAAAGAAAAGTGCAAGGCCT